>JAKAHX010000013.1:4606-14088 GCA_021814735.1 Chloroflexota bacterium
CCGCAGCGCCGGCATCGGCCGCAGCGCCGGCATCGGCCGCAGCGCCGGCATCGGCCGCAGCGCCGGCATCGGCCGCAGCTCTCTCGGCCGGCAAGTTCACCATCGGCTACTCCAACGCAGCAGGTGTCGGCAACGGGTTCCGCGAGGAGCAGGTCTGCACTGCCAAGGCGCAGTGGCAGGCGTACGGCGGCAGCCCGTCCGCGCTCACCGTTATCCACCGCAACACCGACGCGGCCGGCCAGGCGTCGGACATCCGCAGCCTGATCGCGAAGGGCGTCAACGCGATCGTCTTCAACCCGAACGACCCGAATGCCCTCAATCCGGCCCTCGCCGAGGCGCACGCGGCCGGCATCGTCACCGTCTCCGTCGACAGCTACGTGACCGATCCCAACACCTGGAACCTGTACAACAACCAGGTCATGTACGCGGAACTCGGCGCGAAGTGGCTGTTCGATCAGCTCGGTGGCCACGGCACCGTCTGGTACACCCGCGGTCTGGCCGGCAACCCCGCCGATGACGACCGCAACAAGGGGTTCCAGGCGGTTCTCAAGCAGTACCCGGGCATCAAGGTAGTCCCGAACGATCAGGGCGTGTTCACCGGCTGGGATCCGGCCACCACGACCCAGCTGACGAACAACTTCATCCAGAGCGGCCAGTACGACAAGATCGACGGCATCTGGGCGTCCGGCATGGGTAAGCAGATCGTCGACGCGATCAAGGCGGCGGGCAAGAAGTTCGTCCCGATCGCCGACGCCGACATCGGCGGTTTCGTCAACCAGCTGCTCGACACGAAGGACTTCCCCGGGTTGACGGGGGCTGCCGTGACGAATACCGCGGCTGTCGGCGGTGCGGGAATCACGCTCGCACTCAAGCTCCTCGAACACCAGCCGGTGCAGGCCGATCCGAACGCGGGCCATCCCAACACCGTCCTGCTCACGCCGCAGATCCTCGACAACACGACGCAGCAGGGCAGGGACGCGCTAAAGGCCTGGGTCTCCGTGCCGGGACTCGATCCGCTGTGGCCACTCAGCCTCTCGATCCCGGGGTGGACCACCTACGACCCCAACACGGTGCCCGCAACCTGTAAGGGCGCCTGACGGGATCCCGGTTCTCGTGCAGCGAGGGATGCCGGTCCCGGCCGGCATCCCTCGCGTCTCCTGACTGACCTCTGAAGAGGAACCATGACGATCGCGACCGCCACCACCGACCTCATGCTCGAGGCGACTGGGATCTCGAAGACGTACGGCGCCGTGGTGGCGCTGAAGTCCGCCTCGCTCGCCGTGCGTCCCGGCGAGGTGCACGCGCTGATGGGGGCGAACGGCGCGGGCAAGAGCACGCTGGTCAAGATCCTGACCGGGGCTGTACACCCCGATGCGGGCCGAATCGTCGTACGCGGCCGGGAGCGCACGGTCCACTCTCCGGCCGAAGCGCGTCGTGGCGGGCTGGTTTCCGTGTACCAGGATCCGTCCCTCATCCCCGACCTCGACATCCGCGCGAACCTTCGCCTCACGGAAACGCCGCTCGAGCCGTTCCGCCACTGGCTCGCGGAGTTTGGCCTTGCGGACCTCGACCTCTCGAGCCGGGCGCGCCGTCTGCCGCTGGCCTCGCTCCGGATCATCGACCTCGCCCGTGCGCTTGCCATCGAGCCGGACGTGCTGATGCTCGATGAGATGACCGCCGCGCTGCCCGCGAACCTGACCGAGCGCGTACTCGAGATCGTGGGCAACATGCGTGGCGGCGACCGGTCCGTCGTCTTCATCTCCCACCGCATGAGCGAGATCGGGTCGGTTTGCGACCGCGCCACGGTGTTGCGGGAAGGTGAGACGGTCGGCGTTGTCGACGTCACGGCCGGATCGGAAGAGCGCATCGTCGACCTGATGCTCGGTCAGATCGTCGACCAGGCGATCCCACAAGCGAAGCGCGAGGAGCGACGGACGACCAACGGCGAGCGACCTCGGCTCGCGGTCCAGGGTCTCGGTCTGGATGCGAAGCTCTATGACGTCTCGTTCGACGTCCACCCCGGCGAGGTACTGGGCGTGGTTGCGCTGGAGGGCCAGGGGCAAGACGAATTATTCGAGATCCTGGCCGGTTCCCGGCGCCCCAGTGGCGGCCAGATCTTCGTTGACGGCACCGGGGTGTCGTTCCACCATCCTGCCGACGCGATCCGAGTCGGGGTCGTCTACGTTGGGGCAGACCGGGCCCAGGCCCTCCTCATGCAGCGATCCGTTCGCGAGAACATCGCGGTGCCGTTCACGGCCCACCTTGGCCGATGGGGGCTGATCGACCTCACTCGCGAGCGTCGCATCGTGGACGAGGCGGTCCGGCGACTCCAGATCGACGCGCGCGCGGGAAACGAGGTGCGGCGGCTCTCAGGCGGCAACCAGCAGAAAGTGACCATTGCCCGCTGGGTCGCGGGTGGCGTGCGGACCATGCTCTGCTTCGACCCCACGCGCGGGATCGACATCCGCACCAAGCAGCAAATCTACGTGCTGCTGCGGGAGCTGGCCGAGGCGGGGGCGGCCGTGCTGCTCTACACGTCGGAGCTGAAGGAGGTGCAGCTCGTGTGCGACCGCGCGATCGTCATCTTCGGCGGGCGGGTGGTGGCGGAGGTCGATCGCGCGGACGCGGATGAGGCGACACTCCTGCGCGCCGCCTACCATCTCCAATCCGGCGCAGCGCTGCCAGAGCAACTGGCCGCATCCGCCGCTGAAATGGCGACCGGCGGGCCCACCACGGGAACCACCGAGGAACGGGTGGTGTCAGCATGACCGCTCTGGCCGCCACAAACGCACGGCCGACCGTCGAGCTGGCCGCGTGGGCGCGTCGCAACACCTGGACGCTCGGGCTCCTCCTCCTGCTCGTGCTGCTGCTCGCGTTCACCAAGACGATCCAGCCGAACTATGGCGCCTTCGGGATCCAGGGTCTTGGCACGTCGATCATGCCGCTGGCGTTCGCGACCGTGGCGCAGGCAATCGTGGTAATCGCCGGGGGAATCGACCTGTCGATCGGATCGATGATGGCGCTCACGAGCGTTGTTGCGGCCACGCTGATGCAGGGCCAAGGCGATGCGTTCGGGCTTGCCGTAGTCGCCGGGGTGCTGCTCCTCGGCATTCTGCTTGGCGCAATCAATGGTGCCCTCGTGGTCAGTACGCGGGTCCCGGACATCATCGTGACACTCGCGACCTTCTATGTCTGGGCAGGGCTCGCGCTGCTCGTCCGTGCCGCACCGGGCGGGGCGGCGTCGCCGTGGCTAATGAGCCTCGCGAGCGGACCGTTGTTCAGTGAGTGGCTCCCGAAAGCGGCAATCGTGCTGGTTGTCGTTGTCGCGGTCGTCTGGATCCCCCTGGCCAGGTCGCGACTGGGGGTGTCGTTCTACGCTGTGGGGAGTGACCAGCTCGCTGCCTTCCGCAGCGGCGTCGCCATCGGTCGGACGAAGGTGGCCGCATACGCGATCGCCGGGCTGTTCGGCGCGGTGGCAGGCCTGTCGCTGACGGCCAGCACGGGAATCGGTACGCCCGTCCCGGGACCCTACACGCTGCAGAGCGTGGCGGCCGTGGTGCTTGGCGGCGTCAGCCTAGCCGGCGGCCGGGGCGGGGTCCTCGGACCCATCATCGCGGTCATCGTGCTCCAGCTGATCCAGAACGACACCACGTTCCTCGGCATCGACCCGAACTACGCCCTCGTCATCCAGGGCGTCATCCTGGTCGGCGTACTGATTCTGGGCAGCATCCTCGAGAGCCGGAGGGCCGACTGATGAGCGCGGCCGTCACAGAGCGCAGCGGCACCACCGCGATCACTTGGCGGACCACGCTCCGCGAGCGCCCCATCATCCCGCTGATCGGTCTCCTCGCCCTCCTAGTCGTGGCCATCGACGTGGCCGATCCGGGCATCGTCACCCCGTCCTGGGCAGGCGTCATCGTGCGCGCCTCCATTCCGCTCGCGATCCTGGCCGGTTGCCAGACGCTGACGATGCTGACCGGCGGAATCGACCTGTCGGTCGCATCGGTCGCATCCATGGCTGGGTTCGTGACGGCAACCCTCATCCACAGCCCGGGTGGCGTCGCAGAAGGGATCGTGGTGGTGCTCATCGCCGCCGCCCTGGTCGGCCTGATCAACGGCGTCGGTATCGGTGTCTTCAAGGTGCACCCACTGATCACGACCCTGGGCATGAGCTTCGTGGTGGATGGCCTCGCGAACGTCTGGCAGCTCCAGATGGTCCAGACGGGAGCCGGCGTGCCCCACGTGCTTCGCGTCCTGGGAAGCGGCACCATCGGCGACGTCATTCCGTACAGCCTGGTGGTCTTCGTTCCGCTTGCGGCGGTGATCATGATCGGATTGCGGCGCACGGGATATGGTCGACTGCTGTACGCGATCGGAGACAATCCCGTCGCGGCCCGCCTGTCCGGTGTCCGCTCCTGGCAAGTCCTGATCCTGCTCTATGTCATCTCGGCGCTCATGGCGGCGATTGCCGGCCTGCTGGTCTCGGGTCTTTCGAACACAGCCAGCGTGACGCTGGTGGACACCTCCCTTCTGCCATCCGTCGCGGCGGCCGTCATCGGCGGGACCTCGATCTTCGGAGGGCGGGGGGGCTTCGGCGGCACCATGGTCGGCGCGCTGATCCTCACGGTCCTCACGGCGCTCATTACCGTGCTCGGTCTGCCCGAGCCGACCAACCAGGTGCTGTTCGGCTCGATCATCGTGATCGTGGCCGCGGCATATACGCGGGTCACGGCCGAGTCGTGAACCGCCCGACGGTGACCAGACGCACATCCGGGATGGGGGATGGCTCGTGGGCCTGACCATTCGCGAGGCGGTGGAGACCGACTGGGAGGAAGCAGGCCGCATCTGCTACGAGGCGTTCGCCGCCCTGGCGGATCGGCACGGCTTCCCGCACGACTTCCCGACCGTCGCTGCTGCTGCCGAGCCGATCCGCCGGATGATCAACCACCCAGGCTTCTACTCGGTCGTCGCCGAGGAGGACGGTCGGCTCCTCGGCAGCAACTTCATGGACGAGCGGTCGATCATCTCGGCGATCGGGCCGATCAGCGTCGATCCGGGCGCCCAGAACCGCCAGATCGGCCGACTGCTCATGCAGGCGGCTCTGGAGCGCGCGAACGATCGGGGCGCCGCGGGCGTGCGGCTGCTCCAGATCGCCTACCACAACCGGTCGCTCAGCCTGTACGCGAAGCTGGGCATGGACGTGCGCGCCTCATTTGCCGCCATGCATGGGGAACCGATCCGTGTCGCCATGCCTGGGTACGCGGTGCGCGCGGCCTCTCCCGAGGACGAGCCCTCATGCAACGCACTCTGCATGCGCGTTCATGGGCACGGCCGAGCGGCCGAGGTCCATGAGGCGATCGTGGCCGGGGACGCCATGGTGGTCGAGCACCTCGGCCGGATCACCGGGTACACCACCGGGATCACCTACTTCACCCACTCCGTTGCGGAGACGAACGACGACCTCCGTGCGCTCATCGCGGCCGCACCGGACTACGGGACCCCGGGCTTCCTGGTCCCCCTGGCCAACGCCGATCTGTTCCGGTGGTGCCTCGAGCACGGGCTGCGGGTCTTCTTCGTCCTGAACATGATGACGATCGGCCTTTACCAAGAGCCTCGCGGCGCCTACATGCCGTCCGTAGGCTATTGACCGCGCGCACCGGGCACCCGATCGCCGCCGTCGCCCTCACCATACCGTCCGCGCCCAACCTCCGCGATCTGGGTGGTTACCGCACCGCGGACGGCGCCCGGGTCCGCCGTGGCCTGCTCTATCGCTCGACTGCGCTCGACCAGCTGGAGGGCAACGACGCGCGCGCGTTCGCTCGCCTTGGCGTCCGTATCGTCTTCGACCTGCGGACCGAGCCGGAGCGACGCGCGGCCCCGGACCAGCTGCCCGACGGGACGCGACGCGTGATCGTCGACGTCATCGGTGACGCGGAGCTGGGGAGCCCGGCGATGCTGCACGGCATCCTGAACGACCCCGGACTGGCCGCGGCAATCCTGGGCGACGGGCGGGCGGTCGCCATGTGGGAGGACCACTTCCGTGACTTCGTCCGGCTGCCCAGCGCGCGATGTGCGTACGGCCGCCTCTTCCGCGACCTCTCGCGCGAGGACAACCGGCCGGCACTGGTGCACTGCTCCACCGGGAAGGACCGCACCGGCTGGGCCGCGGCCGCGTTCCTGCTGCTCATGGGCGTCCCCGAGGACGCGGTGATGGCGGACTACTTGGCCAGTGGGCGCTTACTACGGCCGGTCCTGGCGCGTACCCTTCAGGCGTTTGCCGAGAAGGGTGGGGACCCTGAACTCATCCGCCCGATCTTCGGGGTTCGGCCGGGCTTTCTCCGTGCCGCGATCGACGAGATGTACCGCCTCTTTGGCTCCGTGGGCGGGTACTTCAGTGACGGCCTGGGCGTCTCTGCCCCGGTGCAGCGTGCGCTCCGCGAGGCGTTCCTGGAACCGGCGCCACCCGCGCCCTCACCGGCTTGACGTGTGCCCGACGAGCGGTAGACTCCGGACCAATGATTATCGATTATCGTGAGCGCGTCCGATGGGGGCCAACCGGGTCGACACCGGTGCCGGGCCCGCGCGGGTGATCGGCAGGCAGGCGTCCCACGACACGACCGGCGTGAGTGTCGCCGCAGGTTCCTCCCCGGGGACGGTCCGCAGACGCGGTCCGGGCTCCGCAGATCAGAGGTCGGAGATGGCTGAGGACAAGGACAAGGTCCTGGGCGAAGAAATCCTCGGGCAGTTCCTGGGAGACGAGACGTTTCCCATCGAGTGGGCATCACCGGCCGAGAAGGACCTCTTCTGGGTCTACGACGACCTCCACTGTCCGCACCCGCTCAGCCCCATGTACTACGACATCGGTGGCTGGTGGCTGACCTGCGACCACATGTTCCGACGGTTCGGCACGCCGTTCGCGTGCGACTGGATCACGAAGAACGTGAATGGCTACCTCTACACCGCCGCCGTTCCGGCAAGGCCCGATGTCCATGTCGATGCCATGGAATACGGCGCACGCTACGGTGCGCGGGTCCCCCTCGATCCCGAGTACCCGAACCGGATTGGCGCGTACCTCGAAACCGTGCTGCCGGTGTACGGGCGGGAGTTCGCGGACACGTGGCGGGACCGGCTGGTCCCGGAGATGCAGCGCAACTTCGCCTACCTCGAGCGTCAGCTGGACCGTCAGGACGAGCTCGAACTGGCCGATCTGGCATGCCTGCTCGAGGACGCCATCGACGTCCACGATCGCCACTGGAAGATCCACTGGATGCTCAACTTCGCACAGCTGTCCGCGACGCTCAACCTCCGGTCGGTGGCCCAGCGCACGCGCGGCGAGGTCGACGAGGCGCTCCTTGGGCGTCTCCAGAATTCAGCCCGGGACCGCAACTGGGACTCGATCGAGGCCCTCTGGAAGATGAAGGAGGAAGTGCGATCGGACGAGCAACTCTCGGCCGCTTTCCGCCAGGAGACGGTACAGGAGGTCATCGCCAGCCTCACGGCCACCGAGCGTGGAAGGCGGTTCATCGCCGAGCGCGTCGAACCGTACCAGCGGGAGTTCGGCTGGCACGCTGTCTGGAGCCACGAGTTCGTCTTCCCGACGGTCCGCGAACGGATGGAGCCGGTCATCGAGATCGTCCGTGGCTACATCGAGACGGACTACGACTACCCCTCGACGATCAAGGCCATGGAGGAGGACATCGCCCGGGCATCCGCGGAAATCCTGGAGGGCCTGGAAGGTGAGGCGCTCGAGGAAATGCGGGCAGCCAACGAGATCAACCTCAGGATGGCGCCGCTGACGCCGGATCACCACTTCTACATCGACCAGGGTGCGAACGCCCACGTCCGGCTGGTCCTGATCGCCATTGGTCGAAAGCTCGTGGCCAAGGGACTCCTCGATGCGCCCGATGACGTCATCTTCCTCCGGTACAACGAACTCCGCGCGCTCATCGGGAATCCTTCAGTGCTGGATGCGCGCCGCCTGGTCACGGACCGGAAGGCCGAGCGCGAGCACGCCTACACGATCCGCCCCAGGGATTGGATCGGCACGGCAACGCCGAGCCAGCTCGCATTCCCGTACCTGACCAACTGGGGCTTCCCTGACAAGTTCTACCGGAGGTCGTCGGAGGCGGTTGGGCGGGTCACAGGGATCGGCGGCTCCCCCGGCGTCGTCGAGGGGATCGCCCGGGTGGTTCTCCGGGAGGATCAGTTCGACGAGGTGAAGGCGGGCGAGATCGTCGTCTGCCAGATGACCAACCCTGCGTGGGTCGTGCTCTTCACGAAGATCGTCGGCCTCGTCACGGACGCGGGAGGCACCACGTCGCACCCGGCAGTGCTGTCACGTGAGTTCGGCATCCCCGCCGTCGTCGGGACCTCCACGGCCACGCAGGCGATCCGCACCGGAGATCGCGTCCGCGTCGACGGCACTTCCGGTCTCGTCGAGGTCGTCCAGGCCGCGGCGCAGCCGAAGAACGACCTGTTCGGCGTCTAGGACCGGGGCCCGATGCCGTCGATCTCGCGCGACGTCCTGAGCGATCAGGTCGAGGAGCATCTCCTGCAGGCGATCCTCGACGGTCGGTACCCGCCCGGATCCCGCATCGTCGAGACGCGGGTGGCCCGGGATCTCGGTGTGAGTCAGGCTCCCGTCCGGGAGGCGCTACGCGATCTCGAGGCACTCGGCGTGGTCGAGATCACCTCGTTTCGTGGGGCGAGCGTTCGACGCCCTGACAAGACGGAACTGCTGGAGGCCTACGGCGTCCGCGCCGAGCTCGAAGTTCTCGCCGCGAGGCTCGCTCTCTCGCGCATCTCGGACGAGGCACTCCACGAACTGCAGGTGCTCATTGACGAGATGCGGATGTCCGCGGCGACCGGAGATCGGCACGCGGAGGCGCTGGTCGACGTCCGCTTCCATGCGCGCCTCGTGGCGGCGACCGGAAACGGCACGCTCGAGCGTGTCTGGCGGTACCTCCTGCCCGTGGCGCGCACCTATATCACGCTCGCGGCACCGGGCGTGGACGCGGTCGCCGCCGCAGATCTGCACCGGCCGATCCTGGACGCTCTCCAGATGCGCGATCCGGAGCTCGCGGCGGCCTCGATCCGTCGGCACTTCCAGGCCGCGGGCGCCGCGTTTGAGGCGACCTTCACGCAGGGATTCTCGATGGCCGCAACCGGCGCTGCGGCGAGCGGCGGGTCAGCGATCGACCGCGTCCCAGGTCCGGGGCCCGCGATGGAACCGATGACCGACCTGATCGCCGTCGACAACCCTGGACCGTGACCATCACAATCGAGCGAGGGGCGCATGAACGAACCGCTGCAACTATCCGAGGAGATGTCCGCGGGGACCGCGCGGCTGCGTATGGACGTCTATGGCGGTGAGCCCCGCGAGCACGTGCTGGAGGACATGAACTTCCTGAACTACCGGCTCGCGGACGTACGACTCGAACCAGCGGTCACCCTGGCCGAGCCGGACATCGTCTGGCATCAGG
>JAKAHX010000322.1 GCA_021814735.1 Chloroflexota bacterium
GGAGGTCCGGCACCACGTGCGCGCCGCCCGGAGGGAGCAGCTGCTGGCAGCCCGTGCCTTCCTGGACCACTGGATCGATCGGCTCGAACGGCCGGAGCGGCTGCCGCGCCGCGAGAGCATCCAACTCGACTGATCGACGGGCAGGCACCCTGGCGCCACTCCGGGCCTGGCCCGGAGCGCCGGAGCCTGCCGGGAGAAAACGACCGTGGAACGCTCGGCCGAGCCCTCGCACCGGCAGCTTTCCCACACCGCGGACGTCGGGTTCGAGGCCAGCGCCGCCAGCCTGCCTGCCGTCTTCGAGGAAGCGGCCCGCGCGCTGGCCGAGATCGCCGCGGAGACGCCGGGCATCGTCGGCTTGCCAGTCGAGACGGGACCGCTGCGCGCGCGCGACCTCGAGAGCCTGGCGTTCACCTGGCTCAACGAACTGATCGCCCTGGCCGACGCGGAGGGGCGCGTCCTCGTCGGGGCCACGGTGTCGCACCTGGCGCCGGTGGCGGACGGCTGGGCCATGGAGGGACGGGCGTCGCTGGTGCCGTACGAGACGCCGGGCGTGAGAGCGCTCCGACAGGTGAAGGCGGTCACGCTGCACCGGCTGGCTGTCCGAGAGGGCCCGGCCGGCTTCACGCTGACTGCCTACGCGGACATCTGATGCGCGAGCACGCGGTTCCGCTCGAACGCCTGGACGCGTGGCGGTGGCGCATCCCGCGGGACGAGCAGCGCGGCATGCGGGTGGAGGGGATCGTCTTCGCCGACGACCGGCTGATGGCGCGGCTCCGCGACGACCCCGCCCTCGAGCAGGTCGCGAACGTCGCGGCCCTTCCGGGGATCGTCGGGGCATCGCTCGCGATGCCGGACGTGCACTGGGGGTATGGGTTTCCGGTGGGCGGGGTGGCCGCGACGCTGGCCGACGGCGGGGTCATCAGCCCGGGCGGGATCGGCTTCGACATCAACTGCGGCGTGCGCCTGCTCCGCACGGAGCTCCGGAGGGAGGACGTGACCCGGGTCGCCCGGCGACTCGCGGACGAGCTGTTCCGGGCGGTCCCGACCGGCGTGGGCGCCCGGGCCCGCACCAGGCTGACGCCGCGCGACCTGGACCTCGTCCTCGGGCAGGGCGCGGCATGGCCGGTCGCCCACGGCATGGGGAGCGCCGAGGATCTGGAGCTCACCGAGGAGCACGGCGCTCTCGGGGCGGCCGACCCCGCAGCGGTGTCGCTCCGCGCGAAACAACGAGGGGCGGACCAGCTGGGGACGCTCGGTTCCGGCAACCATTTCCTCGAGGTGCAGGCCGTGGACCGCATCCTGGACGCGCCCGCCGCCCGGGTCCTGGGACTCGACGTCGGGCGGGTCGTGGTCCTCATCCATTGCGGGTCCCGGGGTCTCGGGCACCAGGTCTGCACGGACCACCTGGCCATCATGGACCGCTCCGCCGACCGGCACGGGATCCGCCTGCCGGACCGCCAGCTTGCCTGCGCGCCCCTTGGGACACCGGAGGCGGATGCCTACCTCGCGGCCATGGCGGCCGCGGCCAACTTCGCCTGGGCCAATCGCCAGGTCATCGCCCACGACGTGCGCCAGGCGTTCAGCCGCGTCTTCGGGCCCCGCGAGGCTGCCGCCATGGGACTCGTGTACGACGTGAGCCACAACATCGCGAAGTTCGAGCATCACGCGGTGGACGGGCGTGAGACGAAGGTCTGCGTCCATCGCAAGGGCGCGACCCGCGCCTTCCCGGCAGGACACCCGGACGTGCCGGCGCGCTACCGCTCGGTGGGACAGCCCGTGCTGGTTCCGGGCGACATGGGACGGTACTCCTTCGTCGCCGTCGGTACGGACGGCGCCATGGCCCGGGCGTTCGGTTCCACCTGCCACGGCGCGGGGCGCGATCTCTCGCGCCACGCCGCCGTCCGCCAGCTGCGCGGGACCGACGTGGCGGCGGAGCTGGGCCGGCATGGGATCGTGGTTCGGGCGCAGCAGCCGGACCTGCTGGCCGAGGAGGCCACCGCGGCGTACAAGGACGTCGAGGTCGTGGTGGACGTCGCCGCGGGTGCCGGACTCATCCGCCCGGTGGCCCGTCTCCGGCCCCTTGTGGTGGTCAAGGGCTGAGTCTCGGTCGGCGTCTAGCCGGGCGGCCGCGGACAACAGGCAGCCATGCGCGCGGATGCTGCGCCGACGTGGCCGGTTCCGCGGTGCTTGACCGGACCGTCTGGCACTTCTGTCCAGGACCCCATGCCCCGAGTGGGTCATGCCCATGGGGATGACCGCGCTCTAGCGTGTCGCTGTGCGTCGCGCCGATGGCGTCCCGCCGGCGCCGGGAAGATCGCAGTTGCGCGGAGGTAGTCGGGTGCAGGCGCTGCAAGCGGGTGACGACGACGGCCTGACGGGCCGGTTCCTCCGCACGTTCGGCGCGCCCGTCGTCGGCGACGCGCCACACGACGACGCGGCCCAGACATTCCACGACGGCAGCGACGAACCCTGGTCGGAGACCGAGTCGAGCGACGTGGGCGCCGAGGCTCCGGCGGTCATCGCCCACGTCTTCGGGGCACCGGATCCGGTCGAGGAGCACCAATGGTCGGAGGCAACGGTCGTGGAGGCCGCCCCGGCACAGGCGGACTCCGCCATCGGTCCTGACGCGTCGTCGGAGGTCCCGCACGGCGAACCCACGGCCTTCTCGGTGGAACTCAGCGACGCGATGCACGCCGTGGCCCGCGCGCAGCGCGACAGGATGCTCGAGGAGGCGCGTCAGCTCGAGGCCGCCTGCGTGGACGCAGCCCGCAGCCGGGCGGCAGACGAGACCGAGCGCGCGCGCTCGGAGGCAGACGCGTCGTCTGCCGAGATCGAGGCATGGGCCGTCAGCGAGATCCAGCGGATCGAGGCGGAACGCGGAGCGCGTCTCGCCATCGTCCGCCGCACCTTGGATGACCGGCTCGCCCGGCACGACTCGCTCCTCGAGCGGGAGGTCGAGGCGATCACCGTCGGCGCCAGGGCGCACCGGGACGAACTCGAGGCGTTCTTCTCCCGGCTCGAGACCGAGCGTGATCC
>JAKAHX010000323.1 GCA_021814735.1 Chloroflexota bacterium
CCACGCTGGCCTTCCTGCCCAGCGCCGATGCGGTGATCTTCGTGACCGGCGTTGACGCGCCCCTGGGCGACGCCGAATCGCGGTTCCTGCTGGAGATCCGGGAACACGTCCGACAGCTGCTGGTGGTGGTCAACAAGATCGATACCGTGCCGGACGAGGACCGGGACCGGGTGGTCGACTTCGTCCGGGCGCGGCTGTCCGAGATCCTGGGCCTGGACGGTCTGCGCGTGCACGCCGCCTCCGCGACGCTCGCCCTGTCGGCCCGCCTCCGCGCGGACGCGGCCGCGCTGGAGCGCAGCGGGGTGCCGGCACTGGAGGCGGCCATCGCGGACTTCCTGGCCAACGAGCAGGGGCGCACGTTCCTGGTGTCGATCCTCGACCACCTGCTCGTGCTCCTGGAACCGGACGGCCAGGCGCGAGCGGAGGAGAGCGGGCGCGCGGCGGACCTTCCCGAAGACGGGCGCGGGGGCGACCTGCGCGAGGCCGTGCGCTCGGCGAGGGCCCGGCTGCTCGACGGCAGTCCCCTGGCCAGCGAGCCCTCGGCATCCACGGACGGCACCGTCCCGGGGCCGCAGGCGGACGGGAGCGAGCGGCTGCGCCGCGCCATCGCGACGAGCGCCGGGCCGGCCCCCGCGCCGCGCGTGCCGAGGACGACCGCGAGCTGCCCGGTCTGCCTGGCGCAGGGCGACGCGCTCTTCCGGTTCTTCGCCACGTGGCAGCACGCGCTCGCGACAGACGGTGCGGCACGGGAGGCCTTCCTCGCGACCGGGGGCTTCTGCCCGGCCCACGCGTGGCAGTTCCAGCAGCTCGCCTCGCCGCAGACGATCGGCGTCGCCTACGTGCCGCTCGTGGAAGCCGCCGCGGCGCGGCTCCGGGCAGTTCCCCCGCAGGCGAGCCCGGGTCCCACGGCGGGCACGTCGGCCCAGGCGTCCGACGTGGTGGCCCGGTCCGCCGACGCGTCCTGCCCGGCCTGCGAGGTCGCCCGGCAGGCCCAGGCCGCGGCAGCCGCACGGCTCCTGCAGGACCTGGGCACGGAGGAGGGCCGGACACGCTACGGACGGACCGACGGTCTCTGTCTGCGGCACTTCGAGCAGGTGCTGGCCGACGCGGCCGACGGCGACGTGCGGACGTGGCTCGTCTCCGACCAGGTCCGTCGCCTGGAGGAGCTGGCGGAGGACGTCCACGCCGCGACGCTGAAGCGCGAGGCGACCCGGCGCGCGCTGCTGAACGAGGACGAGGCGCGGGCCTGGCGCCGGGCGCTGGTCGCGATCGTCGGCGAGCGGGTGGCGTCCGGCGCCCCGCCGCCCGCGGAGGACCGCGTGTGAGCGTCCCGCCCGACTCGCTACGGGGACGGCCCATCCCGGGGGTCGGCGAGCCTGACGAGTACACTCCCCGAGGTGGCGATGAGGCTCGCCCCACCGGGCCCACGGCGCCCGGGAAACCGCGGAACGTCCCGCTGACGGCCTCTGTGCCTGACATGCGGGAGGGACCGACCATCTCCGCGAACGAACCCGTCGACCGGCGGCTGGCCGGAACGGTACCTGCCCGGGGCGATGGGGCCCGCTGGCCTGGCACTGGTCCAGCGGCCGTCCGGCTCAACGAGAGCCAGCGGCGCGCCCTGGCGATCACGGTCCGGCTGGTCGAGGAACGACTCAGCACGATCCGCGACCTCCTGGATCGCGAGGATGGAGGAGCCCTCTACCGGCGCCCCGCGCCACGGTTCACGCCCGAGGAACGGGCCCGCATCGACGCGCTGCTCGCCCGCATGCGCGAGGTGGTGGTCGCCATCCAGGAGGCATTCGCACTGCCCAGCGAGGAACGGGATGCGCGCGGGATGATCGTGGCGCTGCTGTCGATGTCGTGGCAGAGCCTGGGCGAGATCGACGCACGCGGGATGCGCGCGTACGGGGACACCGACCCCGAGCTGGGCCCGGTGCTCGACCCGTATGTCCGCGAGCTGATGGACCTGGCACTGACGCTGGAGTCTGCCGTCTCGGGCGGATGACCGCGGATCACCCGGGCCACCCTGCCGACCGAACCATCCCACGGCCCGGGCGGGCCAGTCGCCGCCGGGCTGCGGCCGCGGTGCCCCATTTCCCCCGGCGGGCCGGACGCTGCCGGGCGGGCCAGGAGACCGCGGCGCCGCTCAGCTCGGCGCGGGGACCGTCGAGCGGGCCAGGTTCACGTTGAGGTACGCCGGATCCTCGCTCACGTCCCGCACCACCTGCAGGCACGCCGGCAGCTCCGGGACAGGTGCGTCCGAGCGGTCGAACTCGATCTCGAGGACCGCGAGACCAGGCGGCTGATGGAACACGTCCACCTCGAGGGTGTTCCCGGCGTACGTGAAGACATGCCGGGTCTTGCGGATCGGGCCCCGGGAGGGATCGGCCTGTTCCAGCAGTCGTCGGTACTCCGACTCGGAGATCTCGATCTCGCCCTCCACCCGCACCGTCCCCGACAGCATCCGCTTCTCGGTGTACGTGTGTTCGACGCGGTCCTGGTGCACCGTCCGGCGGATGCGTCGCACGGGCGCCTCCGGGGTGCCGACCAGGTACACCTGGTCGATGAGGAGCGGCTCGGCCCCCAGTGCCCGGAGATCGTCCTCCGATGGGGCCGCCGCGAGCAGCCACTTCCGCTCGATCTCGAGCCTGCCGCTACTCATGCGGCACCTCCCCCGTCCATGTCGACGCCGCCGCGCCCCGGGCGGCCCGCGGAGTGCCTCGGGCGGCACGAACAGCGTTGACCACCAGCCCGTGGCCGCCCTTGGGGCGTGCCGCACGGCACGCGCATGTTGTCGCGTCGCAGCCGGCCCACGCTGCCCCACGGATCGCCGACGAGGAGCGGGCGCATGGCTCAGTTGACCTCGTAGGCGGCCGTGACATCCCGGCCGTCGTTATCCAGCACCACGATGGTGGGCGTCCAGCCGATCTCGTGGCGCATGGTAGCGCGGAGCTCGTCGGCGACGCGCTCCACCACCAGCGTCGTGGGCAGGTCCACCGGTC
>JAKAHX010000324.1 GCA_021814735.1 Chloroflexota bacterium
GGATGCGCTCGTCGGGAATCCGGCCGGTGCCGAACGTCTCGATCGAGAGGGAGACCGGGCGCGCCACGCCGATGGCGTAGCTCAGCTCCAGCTCGAAGCGGTCGGCGATGCCGGCGGCCACGATGTTCTTGGCCACCCAGCGGGCGGCGTATGCGGCCGAGCGGTCCACCTTGGAGGGATCCTTGCCGCTGAACGCGCCGCCGCCGTGGCGTGCCATCCCGCCGTACGTGTCGACCATGATCTTGCGGCCGGTGAGCCCGGCGTCGCCCATGGGGCCCCCGATCACGAAGCGACCGGTGGGGTTGACGTGGACGATCGGGTCGCGCCGCCGCAGCTCCGGGGGCACCACCTCGCAGACGATGCACTCCATGACGTCGTCGCGAAGCCGCTCGGTGGCGACCTCCTCGTCATGCTGGGCGGCGATGACCACCGTCTGCACCGCCCTGGGCGTGCCGTGGTCGTACGCGACGGTGACCTGCGTCTTGCCGTCCGGCCGCAGGTAGGGAAGCGTACCGTCCTTGCGGACGTCGGCCAGGCGCTTGGCCAGGCGGTTCGCCAGGGCGATGGGAAGCGGCATCAGCTCCGGCGTCTCCCGGCAGGCGTAGCCAAACATCATCCCCTGGTCGCCGGCGCCCTGCTCGTGGAACTCCCCCCCGGTGCCGCGGGTCTCCAGGGCATCGTCCACGCCGCGCTTGATGTCGGGTGACTGCTCGTGGACCGACACCATGGTGCCGCACGTCCGGTAGTCGAACCCGTACCGTGCGTCGGTGTAGCCGATCTGGCGGATCGTCTCGCGCACGACGTTCTGGAACTCGACGTACGTGGTGGTGGTGATCTCGCCGAGGACGAACACGACGCCGTTGGTCGTGGCCGTCTCGCAGGCGACCCGCGCGTCCGGGTCGTCGTGCACGATGGCGTCCAGGATCGCGTCGCTCACCTGGTCGCAGAGCTTGTCCGGGTGGCCCTCGGTGACCGACTCGGAGGTGAACAGGTACCCAGAATCGCGCAGGATGCTCAGACCGGTCATCGCTCGGACTCCACCTACGTACCGCTCTTCCACGACGAGAGGTACGTGCGTTGCTCCGGGGTCAGCGTGTCGATCCCGGTCCCCAGCGCCGCGAGCTTGAGCCGGGCCACCTCGCGGTCGATGGCATCCGGCACGGCGTACACGCGCCGGTCCAGCTCGCCGTGGTGGGCAACCACGTACTCGACCCCCAGGGCCTGGTTCGCGAAACTCATGTCCATCACCGCGGCCGGGTGCCCCTCCGCGGCACCCAAGTTGACCAGCCGGCCGGCGGCGACCAGGTGGATCCGCCGGTCACCCAGGTCGTACTCCTCGACGTCCCGGCGCACTTCCCGGACGCGCCCTGCCGCCAGCCGGCGCAGCGCGGGCAGCTCGATCTCCGCGTCGAAGTGGCCGGCGTTCGCCAGGATCGCCCCGTCCCGCATCACGCGGATGTGCTCCTCGCGGATGACGTTGAGATCGCCCGTGGCGGTCACGAAGACCTCGCCCCAGGCCGCGGCCTCCGACATCGGCATCACCAGGAAGCCGTCCATCAGCGCCTCGATGGCCTTGATCGGATCGACCTCGGTCACCGCCACCTGGGCGCCCATCCCCCGGAAGCGGGCCGCGATGCCGCGACCCACCCACCCGTAGCCGGCGACCACCACGTGGCGGCCCGCGAGCAGCACGTTGGTGGCGCGCAGGATCCCGTCGACGGTGGACTGCCCGGTCCCGTAGCGGTTGTCGAACAGGTGCTTCGTCTGGGCCTCGTTGACCGCCACCACCGGGTAGCCGAGCGCACCGTCTGCCGCCATCGCGCGCAGCCGGATGACGCCCGTGGTGGTCTCCTCGGTGCCGGCCAGGACCTCGCCGACCTGCGCGGGCCGCTCGGTGTGGAGCAGCGTCACCAGGTCGCAGCCGTCGTCCATGGTGATCGCGGGCCGCGTGTCGGCGATCGCGTTCAGGTGCGCGTAGTAGCCGTCGCGGTCCTCGCCGTGGCGGGCGAAGGTGGGGATGCCGTACTCGACCACGAGCGCCGCCGCCACGTCGTCCTTGGTGGAGAGCGGGTTGGAGGCCGCGAGCACCACCTCGGCGCCACCCGCGGCCAGCGTCCGCATCAGGTTCGCCGTCTCGGTGGTCACGTGCAGGCAGGCCGCGATCCGGATCCCCGACAGGGGGCGCTCCCGTTCGAAGCGTTCCCGGATCAGGCGCAGGACCGGCATCTCGCGTTCGGCCCACTCGATGCGGCGGCGACCCTCGGCAGCAAGCGCGAGGTCCGCGACGTCGTGCGCGGGCAACTGGTGTACAGGCATCGTCTTCTCGGGCTCCTTCGGGCTGGGAGCGGTCAGGGCTCCCTCCGGGCGGGGAACAGGCGTCGCAATGACCCCATCATGCCATCCAGCGCCGAGCTGCGCCGGTGGACGAGACGCTCCGCGAACCGGCAGTGCTCGCGGTACCCCAGCGCGCGGTACGCCGCGACCGCCGGGGCGTTGTCTGCCCGGACGTTCAGGACCACCTCGTCGCAGGTGCGGAGCAGCTCGGCGGTCACGGCGCTGGTGGTGACCTTCGCGAAGCCACGGCCGCGGAACTCGCGGTGGGTCAAGACGTTGCCCACCACCGCCAGGCGCGCCTCCCGGCTCACCACGTGGGTGCCCGCGGCCGCCACCAGCTGACCGTGGACCCGCACGCCGTAATAGACGCCGTCCGTGATCGCCGCCGCCGGCAGCCACGCCGTGAACCCGAGATCGTAGAGACGGTTGAGGTCGCCGATCTCGCCGGGCACGAGCCGGGCGGCCAGCCCCGGGTGCGGCCGGAACGTGGCGCGATCCACCGCCATGCGGATCATCTCGGGGCCGGGCTCCACGCGGTAGACGCGCTCCACCGCGGGCATCGCGTCGTAGTGCATCGCCAGGTAGGCCACCCGGGGGCGGATGAGGTCGCGCAGCACGGCCTCGATGCCGGCCGGGTCGCCCATGACGAAGACCGGCTGGGGCGC
>JAKAHX010000325.1 GCA_021814735.1 Chloroflexota bacterium
AGAACCCGAAGGCGAAGAGCCAGACTTCGCCGATCCACCCGGACCCCATCGCCAGGTAGCCGATCGTGGTGACGGCGCCGCCCGCCGAGCTCAAGGCCAGCATGGCTCGCTTGTCGAATCGGTCGACCAGCAGCCCGAAGGTCGGCTGCCCGATGATGGCGGCCGCGTACATGATCGTGACCGCGAGGCCGAGGTTCCCGCTCACGCCCAGGCCTCGCTGGGTGGCCAGGTAGGTCGGGATCCAGGACGCGATCCCCTGCGTGGCCGACGAGCGCAGGAACGCGACCGCGGTGAGGATCAGGATCCCGCGCGTCAGGGTGTTCGACGACCGGGTCGCTGGCGCGGCACCCGCCCGCGCAACCGGGGGCCTCTCGCTGGCGGAGGTGCCCATGGCCGGCGTGCCAGCGGCCGGCGTGGTTCCCGGTGCGGGCGTGTTGACAGCGGCCGATGGCGTGCCCATGGTCTGCACGGTGCCCGTTGCGGGCGAGCCACCCACGGCGGGCGTGCCCATGGCCGGCGCGGCGCCAGTTGCGGGCGCGGCATCCGGCCCCGCCATGGCACCGGGTGGCGTCGCGTGCCGGGCCGTGCGCGCCGAGGCGGGGACCTGGACCCCGAACCAGATGGCCAACCCCGCCGCGAAGCCGACCAGCGCGAAGAGGACGATCGACCCGTACCCGGCAATGACGGCCGCGGCGACGAAGTAGAGCGACGGGTAGAGCGCCCGCCCCAGACTGCCCATGGCCCCGTTGATCCCCATGGCGGTACCCATCGAGCGGTCCCGGAAGGTCGCCTGCAGGACCGAGGCCCCGAGCGGGTGATAGAAGGAGCTCCCGGCACCCGTCAGGAACGCTGCGACGAGAAGCGCCACCACCAGCGCATCGCCAGAGGTCTCGGCCAGGGCAAGGTAGAAGCCCAGCAGCCCCGCCGACAGGATGCCCAGCCCGACGCCCATCAGCGAGGCAGGCCGCCCGAGCCGGTCCGACAGCCTTCCCACGAAGAGGCTCAGGACCGTGGACGAGCCGTAGAACACCAGGAACAGCACCGTGATGACGATCGGGGGCACGCTGCGGTGCGAGGCCACGATGGCAGCGATCACCGGCACGAAGAACACCGTGCCGTCGTTGGTGAAGTGGGCGAGGGAGGTGAGGACCAGGCTGCGCAGCCGGCCGATGGGTCGTTCCACGTCCCTCATTGTGCCGGGCGGCCCGCGATCCCGTGCGGCGACGCTCGGCGCGGCGAGCACGGCGGGCGACAGCGCGGCTGTGGACAACCGCGGCGGACGCGGGTACACTGCCGGCTCAACCGTACGTGGAGAACCCGTTGGGCCAGACGCACACGAACCGGGATCGCGTCGCCGTCGCCGTGATGGCTGACGGTCGCCGGGTGCCGGTGCGCCTGCCCGACGACTCCATCGTAGACGTAACGCTTCTCGGCATCCTCCGGCTTCTCGGCCAGGGGGTGCTCTCCCTTATTAGCGGCTCCCGGCGGGAGCCTGACGGGAGACGGAGCGTGCGCCGCTAGGCGCGTCGCCGGACCGATCAGGGACCCTCGCCGGAAGGCGAGGGTCTTTCGTTGTGCAGCGGGAGACCCAGGATGACGATGACGACACGGGCGCCGGGGCGGCACCTGCCGGGCGCCGGCACCCCCGAGGCGAGCGCGGTCGACCACGCCCGCGCCGAGATGCTCCAGGAGGCGAAGCCGCGCGGCCGCACGCGGATCGGCGCCGACGTCGTCTGCGAGGCGCTCCTGCGCCAGGGCGTCGATGTCCTGTTCGGCTATCCCGGCGGCGTGCTGCTGCCGCTGTACGACGTGCTGGGTGACTACCCGCAGCTGCGTCACGTCCTGGTGCGGCACGAGCAGGGGGCAGCCCACGCTGCCGACGGGTACGCCCGGGTCACCGGCAAGGTGGGCGTGTGTCTCGCCACCTCCGGCCCCGGGGCCACGAACCTCGTGACCGGGATCGCCAACGCGATGCTCGACTCGGTCCCCATGGTCGCGATCACCGGCAACGTCGCCGCCGCGCTGCTCGGCAAGGACGCGTTCCAGGAGATCGACATCACGGGGATCACGCTCCCCATGACCAAGCACAACTACCTGGTGCGAGACGCGAACGAGCTTCCGCACGTCTTCGCCGAGGCGTTCCATATCGCGCGGAGTGGGCGCCCGGGCCCTGTGCACATCGACATCACCAAGGACGCGCTCCAGCAGGAGACCAAGGCGCAGCACCCCGACGAGGAGACGGTGCTGGCTGGCATCCCCGGCTTCCGCCCCACCTACGACGGACACCCGCGGCAGCTCCGCCTGGCCGCCAGGATGATCGACGAGGCGGCTCGCCCCGTGATCCTGGCCGGTCACGGCATCCTGCTCGCCGGGGCATCGGACCAGCTCCGCGCCTTCGCCGAACGCACCCAGATCCCGGTGGCGCACACGCTGCTGGGCGTCGGGGCCATGGACGAGACGCACCCGCTCTCCTACGGCTACATGGGCATGCACGGCTGGAAGCACGTGAACCGCGCGATCCAGTCGGCCGACCTGTTGATCGCCCTGGGCATGCGCTTCGACGACCGCGTGACCGGGAAGGTGAGCACCTACGCGACCGGCGCCAGGATCATCCACGTCGATATCGACCCGGCCGAGATCGGCAAGAACGTCTCGGTGGACGTGCCCATCGTGGGGGACGTGGGGCGGGTGCTCACCGCGCTGACCCCGCTGGTGGCCGAGCGGCACCCGGCGGACCGCGCGGCGTACTTTGAGCAGCTCACGGCCTGGCGGCGCGAGTCCGAGTCGCGCAGCTGGCACGGTTCCGGTGCCTGGCGCGACGGGCTCCTTTCGGCCGACTACGTGGTCGAGCAGATCGGCGCAGCCGCCAACTACGACGCCACGCTGGTCGCGGACGTCGGGCAGAACCAGATGTGGGTGGCGCGCTACGGCGGGTTCCGTCGGCCGGATTCGCACCTGAGCTCGGGCGGCCTGGGCACGATGGGCTATG
>JAKAHX010000326.1 GCA_021814735.1 Chloroflexota bacterium
CCCCGGCGAGGCCGGTGCCGGCACGGGGCCCGGCGAGGAAGAGCCGGTCGAGGGCGAGTACAAGGAAGTGTGAGGGCGGCGCGTCCGGCCCGGGGGCCGGACGCGCTTCCACCTGGCGCCGCCGGGGGCCCGTGCCGTGCGACTCGCTGGCGAGCGGGCGCCCCGCCGGCCGCGCGCGCCCCGCGCGAGTTACGGGGCGTGCGCGGTGCGTATCCTGTGGCCGAGGCGATCTCGAGCCCCGGGAGCGCGCGTGATCTCGACATCCGGGTCCGTTTCAGCCGCGGCCGCGTCGCCGGCGCTCGAGGCGCACGGCCTGGTCAAGACGTTCGGGCCCATCCGCGCCGTGGACGGCGTGGACCTGGCGCTCGATCCAGGCCGCATCTACGGCCTGCTCGGGCCCAACGGGTCCGGCAAGACCACGCTCATCCGGCTGCTGGTCGGACTCGCGCGCCCCACGGCCGGCGAGGCGTGGGTGCTCGGCCGGCGGGTTCCCTCGCGCGAGATGCTCGCCCGGATCGGGTACATGCCCCAGGCCGACGGGATCTACCCGGAACTCTCCGTCTGGGAGAACATCCGGTTCTTCGCCGGCCTCTACGGCAGCTTCGATCGCGAGCGCCTGCTGGAGACGCTCCGCGTGGTGGAGCTCCACGAGCGGGTCGGCACGCCGGTCCTGCAGCTGTCCGGCGGGATGCGCCGGCGGCTCTCGCTGGCGTGCGCGCTGGTGCACCGGCCACCCGTCGTCGTGCTCGACGAGCCCACGGTCGGGATCGACCCGGCGCTGCGCGTCCAGTTCTGGGCGCACTTCCGCTCGCTGTCCGCGGCCGGCGCCACGCTCCTCGTGTCGAGCCACGTGATGGACGAGGCCGACCGCTGCGACGAGCTGCTCTTCATCCGAGCGGGCAGGGTGCTCGCCCGCGGGTCGGGCACCGAGCTCCGGCGGCGGGCCGGCACGGATGACCTCGAGGAGGCCTTCCTGCACTTCGCGGACGGCGGCGCCGGGGGTGTCGCATGAACCCCCGGCGGGTGGCGGCCCTGGTCCGTCGCATCGTCGCCCAGTTCCGCCGGGACCGCCGCACGCTCGCCCTGATCTTCCTCGTCCCGATCGTGCTCTCGGCGCTCCTCGGGTGGGTGCTGCGCGATCAGCAGGTCACGCCGGTCCGGCTCGGCATCGTCAACGAGGCGGGCCCGGTCGGACAACGGATCGCGGATGCGGTGATCGCCACGCGGGGCACCTCGTCCGTCCAGGGCGGCTCGCCGGTGGACGTCCCATCCGCGACGATCGACCGGGCGCAGGCACGCGCGGCCCTGGAGCACGACGACCTCGACGTGGTCCTCGTGATCCCGCCCGACGTGCTCGCCGGACTGGGGTCCGGTGGCGGTGTGCACCTCGTGGTGATGACGCAGGGCGCCAACGCCCCCACCGAGGGCGGCCAGGTCGCGCAGGTGCAGCAGTACCTCGGGCGGGCGCTCGCGTCCGTGGTGCCCGGATCCCCCGGGCCCGTGCGGATCGAGCACGAGACCGTTTTCGGTGCCCCGAATGCGGATCCCTTCGACGCGCTCTCGCCCTTCTTCATCGGCTTCTTCGTCTACTTCCTCGTCTTCATCCTGACGGGCATCAGCTTCCTGCGGGAGCGCGTGGGGGGCACGCTCGAGCGCCTGCTCGCGACTCCGGTGACGAAGGGCGAGATCGTGCTGGGCTACACGCTGGGGTTCGGCATCTTCGCCACGCTCCAGGTGATCGTGCTCATGGCGTTCACCCTCATGCGGGTGGACGTGCCCGCCATCGGGCCCCTCGGCGCGTTCACGATCGGCCTGGCGGTGCCGAGCCTGGGCGATCCCGTGCTCGCGTTCCTGGTGGCGCTGCTCCTCGCGATCGGAGCCGTCAGCCTGGGCATCTTCATCTCGACGTTCGCCCGGACCGAGTTCCAGATCCTCCAGTTCATCCCGGTCGTGATCGTGCCGCAGGGGCTGCTCTCCGGGATCTTCTGGCGGATCGAGACGCTGCCCGGGCCGCTGCAGCCCATCGCCCGGGTGATGCCGCTCACCTATGCCGCCGATGGGCTGCGCGAGGTGATGATCCAGGGCCGTGGCCTGGCGGCATCGGGCGTCCAGCTGGACCTGGCCGTGCTGACCGCCATCGCCGCGCTCTTCGTGGTGCTGGCCGCAGCGACCATCCGCCGCGAGGTGGCGTAACCGCGACGGTCAGCCCGTCGCCGCGTGATGGAGCCGCGACCGGAGCCCGTGACGGCGCGGCCCGGCCACCAGCAGCGCAGCGCCCCAGACCAGCACCGAGACCATCACCAGCCCGTACACCGGCCAGTACGTCCCCAGCCGGTCGACGCTCACGCCCCCCAGCTCGATGGGCAGGATGCCGCCGAGGGGGTAGGCCACGGCGAGCACGCCGAAGATCGACCCGAAGTTGGGGCCGCCGAAGACGTCGCTGAAGGCTGCCGAGCGCAGCGCGATGGTCGAGCCCATCCCGAACCCGTGGAGGACGACGCCGGCGATCCCGACCTGCGGCGCCGCGCCCGTGGCGGCGAACGCGGCCGTCGAGCCCACCGCCACCACGGCGAGCGAGGCGATCCCCACCGAGCGGCGACCGAACCGGTCGGAGAGCGCCCCGCCCAGCAGCTGCCCCGCGATATAGGAGAGCGATTCCAGGGCCAGCCCCTGCGCGGCGACCGACTCGGGGATCCCCTGCCTCGTCGCCTGCGGCAGGAACGTCTGGAACACGCCCTCGTCCATCGCCCCGATCGCGATGGCACCCACGAAGAGGATCCAGAAGCGGCCCGTGCGCAGGGTCCGGTGCAGCGTGTCGGGCCGGCCGAGGTCCCCCGCCGGCGCCAGCTCGCGGGCGGCCCCGATCGCACCCGGCGCTGAGGGCTCGTGCAGCCCCGAGCCATCGTGCGAGGTCCCGGGACCGGATGGGACCGGCGCCGGCCCTGCTCCTGCGCGGTGCTCCTGGCCACGCGCGGCATAGATCGGAA
>JAKAHX010000327.1 GCA_021814735.1 Chloroflexota bacterium
CGATGCCCGCCGTCTGGCGCGGCACCGCCGTGCTGGACGCGTCCCGCTGTCACCCGGAGGGCGCGCTTCCGCCGTGCGTTCGCGTCTGTCTGCCCGGGGCCCTCCGCCCGGTGGGAGACGACCCGGACGCTCCCGACGGTGTCAGCCTCGACTCGGCGGCCTGCATCGCCTGCGGGTTGTGCATCGTGGCCTGCGGCAGCGGGGCGCTGACCATGTCGTCCAACTTCGAGCTCGCGGGGCGGACACGGGCGGAACTCGTGACCGCCGCGCGGGAGCCGGGGGCCGGCCGGACCCGGCACGGCGACCGCAACGGCGTTGCGACCGGATCGGGGGCAGCACGATGAGCACAACGCGTCTCGAGCCAGCCATGGGAGAGCCGACGAACACCGCGGCGACGGGCATCGCGCCACGCAGCGATCGGACCGACGTCGGCCTGGCGGACCTGGAGGCGGCAGTCCGGGCCCGGGTGCTGCGGCTGTTCCGAGGGTCGTTCCACCTGCGGCACGTGGATGCAGGCTCGTGCAATGGCTGCGAGGCAGAGCTGAAGATGCTCACCAGCCCGTACTACGACCTGCACCGCCTCGGCATCTTCATCGCGACGTCGCCGCGTCACGCGGACGGCCTGCTGGTGACCGGACCGGTGACCAGGGCCATGCGCGATCCCCTGCTCCGGACCTACGAGGCGATGGCGGAGCCGCGGCTCGTGATCGCCGTTGGCGCCTGCGCCTGCACGGGCGGCATCTTCGCCGACAGTCCGCTCGTGGTGGGTCCGCTCGAAGCGGTCCTGCCGGTCGACGTGTACATCCCCGGCTGCCCGCCGTCACCGCTGACGCTCCTGCACGGCCTCCTGCTGGCGCTCGACCGCGTGGAGGGTCGGACGCGATGACTGACCTGCTGTTCGGTGCGATCTTCGCCTGCGACCTGGTCGCCGCGGTGCTGGGCCTCACGGTGGGTGGCACCCGCGCGGGTCGCGCGGCAGCGTTGGCACTGCTCGCCCTCGGCGGCACCCTTGCCGTGGCCCTCGGCGGAGCGGTGCTGGCGGGCGCGCCGGCGCCGTCCGTCGACATCGCGTCCGGGCTGCCGCTCGGCCACCTGCAGTTCGGGCTCGATTCCCTGAGCGCCATCTTCGTGATCCTGGCCGGGCTCCTGCTCGTGGCGGCCTCGATCTTCGCCGACGGGTATCTCGCTCCGCACACCGGCGAGCGTGCCACCGGGGTGCACCTCGCGGTGCTGTCGGGGCTGGCGGCAGCCATGGTGCTGGTCTGCACCGCCCGGGACGGCGTCGGCTTCCTGATGGCCTGGGAGTCGATCGCCTGGCTGAGCTACCTCGCGGTGATCCTGGAGATCGACGACCGGCAGGTGAGCCGGGCGGCGTTCCAGATGCTGGCCGTCAGCGAGCTCGGCACGCTCGCGGTCGTGGCCGCATTGCTGGCACTCGGTGGGTCCGGCTTCGGGTTCGCCGCGCTGGCGGCCCAGGGCCAGCACCTGGGTGATCCGGCGGCGTCGCTCGTCTTCCTGGCGTTCGTCTTCGGCTTCGGCGCGAAGGCCGGCATCCTGCCCCTGCAGATGTGGCTGCCGGAGGCCCACCCGGCCGCCCCCAGCCACGTCTCGGCGCTGCTCTCCGCGGTGATCGTGAAACTCGGCGTCTACGGGATCATCCGCTTCGGGCTGGGCATGCTGCCCCATCCCGACGCCTGGTGGGGGCCAGCGCTGATCGGGGTGGGCACGACCACGGCGCTCGTGGGGATCCTCTGGGCGCTCTTCCAGCGCGACCTGAAGCGCGTGCTCGCGTACTCCACGATCGAGAACGTCGGGATCATCGTCGCGGCGCTCGGTCTGGCCGAGACGTTCCGCGCCGCCGGGCTGGAACTGCTTGCGTCCCTGGCGCTCGTTGCGGCGCTGTACCACGCGGTGACCCATGCACTGGCGAAGGGCGTGCTGTTCCTGGGCTCGGGCGCCGTGGACAGGGCCACGGGGACGCGCGACCTCGAGCGGCTGGGGGGCCTGGCGCGCCGGCTGCCGGTCACGTCGATCACGATGCTGCTGGCGATCCTCTCCCTCGCCGCGGTCGCGCCATTCGCCGGCTACCTCAGCGAATGGATGATCCTGGAGACATTCCTGCAGGGATTCAACCTGCCAGACCTCGCATCGCGGATGGTGGTGCTCGCGGGCGGTGCCCTGCTCGCGCTGACCGCCGCGAGCGCGATGGTGGTCTTCGCCCGCCTGTACGCGATCGGTTTCGTGGGACAGCCTCGGTCGAGGGGTGCCGCCGAGGCGACCGAGGGAGCGCAGTCGATGCGGCTGGCCGGCGCCCTGCTGCTGGGCCCGGCGCTCGCCATCGCCCTGCTGCCCACGCTGGTCCTCCCCCTGGTCGACCGCGCCGCGCAGGGGATCGTGGGCCCCAGCGTCCTGGCGCATCTCGTGCCTCCCCTGTACGGCGGCCACCCGGGCGCATACGCGCCACTGGTCGGCCTCGGCGCGACGCTGCTGGGCGGGATCCTGCCGATCAACGGGCTCGTGGTGATTCCGGCACCGGGCTTCAGCACGATCAACTCGCCGACGTACCTGGCGATCGCAGAGCTGCTCCTGTTGGCGCTGGCCGTGGGCGGGGTGCGCGCCATCCGACGCCTCGGCGGAGACCGGCGCGCGCCGGTGTGGGCCGGGGGCATCCCCGCCTTCGAGGCCCGGCGCCAGTACACCGCCACGGCGTATGCCAACCCGATGCGGCTCATCTTCCAGCCGGTCCTGCGCTCGGTCGGCGTCGCGCGCGGTTCCGACCTGGCCGCGACTGGCGGAACCGGGGCCATCGAGTACGAGCAGTCCGTGCCGCCGCCCCTGGAACGGGTCCTCTACCGCCCGTTGCTGGCGGGCGTCGACCGCCTGGCGCGCGCCATCAAGGTCGTGCAGTCAGGCGACACGAACCAGTACGTCGCGTACATCTTCGTGGTGGTCCTGCTGGTCCTGCTCCTGCGACTGGTGTAGC
>JAKAHX010000328.1 GCA_021814735.1 Chloroflexota bacterium
AGCCACTTCGCGGCCGCGAGCAGCGTCGCGGTCGGGGGTGCGCCGTCACCGACCAGGCCGGCGTCGGCCACGATCACGTTCAGCTCGAGCTCGTCGAACCGGTTGGCGGCGGCCTCGCGCAGGATGGCGATCTTGCGCTCCGTGGCAGCTCCCAGCGCCTGGCGCCACATGGTCCGCCCCTGAGGATCGAACTGCGGCAGCAGCGCCACGATGTCCGCCTCCCGGGCCGCGAGGCGGAGCATGCGGGGCCCACCCGCGCCCACCAGGATGGGAGGTCGTGGGCGCTGCACCGGCGCGACGCCCACGACCGCACCCTCGAGCCGATAGTGAGCCCCCGCGTGGTGCACCGTCTCGCCGGCCAGCAGGCGCTTCACCAGGGGCAGCGCCTCGGCGAGCCGGTCGACGCGCCGCGGCGGTGCGTCGTATGCCCATCCGAGGCGACGGTAGTCGGACCTGTTCCAGCCGGCCCCCACGCCGAGCTCGAAGCGCCCACCCGACAGCAGGTCCAGCGTGGCGGCCTCGCGCGCGAGCACGAGGGGATGCCGGTAGTCGTTGGCGAAGACGAAGCTCCCGACGCGCAGCCGCTGCGTGGCCGTCGCGGCCACCGCGAGCGCGGCGATCGGCGAGAGCTGGGCCCCGAGATGATCGGGCATCAGGAGCACGTCGTAGCCCAGCGCCTCCGCCCGGCGGGCCCGCGCGACCCAAGCGTCCGCGGAGGTGGCCGAGGAGACCGTCACGCCGAACCGGAACGGGTGCATGCGCCCTCGCTGCATCACCGCGCGGACGGACCGCCGCGACGGCGATCATCGTCTTGCATCGGAGGGGGACGAATGCTGGCGGACCCGACCGGATTCGAACCGGCGATCTCCAGCGTGACAGGCTGGCATGTTTGGCCGCTACACCACGGGTCCGTGCGGCTGGCGGAGTGTAGCAGGTGCGGGAGGCGCCCGCACTGCCCAGGCGCCCTCTGACCCGAAGTCCGGCTGACCTGAAGTCCGGCTGAGTTGAAGTCCGGGCGGAGCGACCGGGTACGGCGACCGCGCACCCGCACCGCCCCGCGCTCCGGCCCGCCGCCGTCCGGCCCGCGTCCTCGGCGCCTCCGGTGCCCGCCCCGGTGCCCCTTGGCCGTCGCGGCCGCGCGAGCCCGCCCGATGCCGACCTTATACTCCACGCGATGTCCCTGATCGACCTTCGCTCCGACACCGTCACCCGCCCTACCCCGGAGATGCGGCGCGCCATGGCCGAGGCCGAGGTCGGGGATGACGTCTTCGGCGACGATCCGACGGTCAACGCGCTGGAGGAGCGCGCCGCCGAGCTCACCGGGATGGAAGGCGGGCTGTTCGTCGCCTCCGGCACCATGGGCAACCTCGTCTCGCTGATCGCGCACGTGCCGCGGGGCGGCGAGATCATCGCCGAGGCCGAGTCGCACACGGTCATGGATGAGCAGGCGGGACATGCGGTCATCGTGGGCGCGTCCGCGCGCGGGATCCCGGCCCGCGCCGACGGCACCATGGACCCGGTGCTGGTGGACCGGGCCTTCCGGAACCCGCTCGACCCGCACGAGCCCCGAACCGCGCTGATCGTCCTCGAGAACACCCATGCCCATTCGATGGGCCAGCCACTGACACCTGCCTACACGGCCGAGATCGCCGCGATCGCGCACGGCCACGGCGTCCCCCTGCACGTGGACGGCGCGCGGCTCTTCAACGCGGCCGTCGCCCTGGGAGTCCGCGCCTCGGACCTGCTGGCCGCCGCGGACTCCGCTACCTTCTGCCTCTCCAAGGGCCTCGCCTGCCCGATCGGCTCGGTCGTCGTCGGGCCAGGCGGGTTCATCGCGCGGGCCCGACGCGCGCGCAAGCTCGTCGGTGGCGGCATGCGGCAGGTCGGGATCGTCGCGGCCGCCGGGCTGATCGCGCTCCGCGACGGACCGACCGGGATGATCGAGCGACTCGCCGAGGACCACGAGAACGCGCGGATCCTGGCGGACGCCCTGGCCTCCATGCCGGGCATCGCCGGCCTGGACCCGGCGCGGACCGCCACCAACTTCGTGGTCTTCGGGATCCGGGCCGCCGATCCGTCGGGTCCCGCCGGCAGCCTCTCTCCGCGCGAGCTGCGCGACCGGTTCCTGGAGGAACTCCGGGCCGAGGGCGTGCTCATGGTGGAGTACCCGCACGACACCATCCGCGCGGTCACCCACTACGGCGTGACGGCGGCGGACGTCGAGCGTGTCGTGTCGGCCTGTCGGGCCGCGCTCGCGCGCTGTGGCGCCGCGCCCGCGCCCGCGACGCCGGCCGCCTGAGCGGACGCCGCCAGCAGGTGCCACCCCTCGCCTGATGCAGGTCATCCCGAGCATCGACGTCGCCGAGGGGCGCTCACGGCTGGTCTTCTGGCCCGGCGCGTCCACCGGGACCGGCACGCCCACGGACCGGCCGGAGCGGATCGCGCGGCACTTCGTCGAGCTCGGCGCCCCAGCGATTCACCTCGTGGACCTCGACGGGGCACGCGCGGGGCGTCCGGTCGCGCTGGACACGGTCGGCCGGGTGGCCGCGGAGGTCGCGACCCCACTGCAGGTGGCGGGGGGCGCGGACGGTCCCGACCAGATCCGCCTCCTGTTCGCCGCCGGCGCGACCCGCGTGGTGATGCCGCTCCTCGCGGTGGCCGAGGAGGCCGACCGGCTGCGGGCGTGCCTGGAGGTGGCGGGCAGCTGGCTGGCGGTGGGGCTGGATCCTCGTCCCGATCGGCTGCGGGCCTACCCCTGGCGATCGGGCCGGGCGCCCGCGCTGGCGGACCTGGTCGCCCGGCTGGAGGCAGCCGGCGTGCAGCGGTTCGTCCTCTCGCACGGTGGTGCGGAGCCCGACCTCGCGATGCTCGCCCGGTTGATCACGGGCTCCAGCGCCGAGTTCCAGGTCGCGGGGGGCGTGGCCACACTGGACGAGATCCGCCGGCTGCGCGACGCGGGTGTCTCGGCGATC
>JAKAHX010000329.1 GCA_021814735.1 Chloroflexota bacterium
CACCGAGATGAGCGCACCCCCCGTCCCTGCATCCGACTACCGAGCGCAGCTCGAGCGATCCCTGGTCAGCATCGTGCTGTGGAGTGGCGCCGACTGGGAGCGCGCCGCCCGCGCGATCGGCCCCGAGGACCTGGCCGACCCGCGGTTGCGCACGATCTTCGAGGTGGTGGGGCAGCTGGCCGCGCGCGGCGGAGCGGACCTCGATCCCGGCGCGGTGGCCCTCGAGCTGCAACGCCTGAACCGCCTAGACGACGCCGGCGGCAGCCGGTTCATCGGTGAGGTGGCCACCGCGGACCCGGATCCGCGTCGGCTCGACCAGCGCTGCGCCGAGCTGCGGGCCGAGATCGCCCGCGAACGGCTGGCCGAGCAGGCCAGGACCCTGGCCGGCCGGCTCGGCGACCGGGCGGCGGGCCTGCCCGGGGCCATCGACACCCTCGATGCCATGCGCGCGGCGGTCGAGTCGGCGGCCCAGCCGGCGGGCAGCCGGCTGCCGGTGACCGCCCTGGCCGAGATCCTGACCACCACCCCCGACCCGATGGCCTGGCTCATCCCCAGCCTGCTGCCCAAGCAGGGGGTAGTCGTGCTGGGGGGCAAGCAGAAGCAGGGCAAGACCCTGCTGGCGCAGCAGCTGGCCCTCTGCGTGGCCGGCTTCCGGGAGGTGCTGGGGCGCGAGGTGGCCACCCCGGGCCCGGTGGTGTTCGTGGGCCTGGAAGGCTCCCGCAACAGCTTCTTGGAGCGCATCCAGAAGCAGGTCGCGGCGCTCGAGATCGCCGCCGACGCGCCGTTCCACCTCATCACCCGGCCCAAGCGCGAGCTCTTGACCATCGGGGGCGACCTGTGGCGCGACCTCGAAGCCCTGTGCGCCGCGATCAACCCGGTGCTGGTGGTGATCGATCCCCTGGCCTGGATCAGCGACAGCCCCGAATCCGACAACGACGAGATGGCCCGCAAGGTCATGCTGCCTCTGCAGCAGTTCGCCGTCCGCCACGACACCCTGGTGCTCGTCATCCACCATCTCTCGAAGCCCACCGGCGACGCGAAGCACCAGGCTCCCGACCCCGGGGAGTTCGTGGGGATCATCGCCGACAAGTTCCGGGGCGCGACGGCGATCACCGCCGGCACCGACGGCAACCTGGTGCTCGAGCTCCTGAAGGATGCCCAGACGCTGCGCCTGTACGGCGAGTTCCGGGACGCCCCGACCCAGACGCTGTACCTGCGCCGCGATCCGACCACCCTCGTCTACGAACCGACCTCGATGCCGAGCGAGCAGGTCAAGGAGTCGCTCCAGACCCAGGCGACGGGGCTCCCCCAGCTCCTGCACTGGCTCGTCGCCAACCCGCCCGCGCAAGGCGCTGAGGGCGCGCCGATCCAGCCCATCGCCGCCGGGCTCGGGATCGCCTGGGGCACCACCCGGCGGCTGCTCGAGGAGGGCGTCAGGACGGGCCAGGTAGTGCGCACCACGGTGGGCAGCCGCTTCCTGTATCGGGCCGCCCCCGGGGCGCTTCCGACACCAGCGTCCGCGGAACCCGCCCCGTCCACCGTCACGATCCGCATGGACCGCCCGACGTTCGACGACGATGAGTGCGAGGAGCTGTTCGGATGAGCGCCCATCGGACCGCGCGGGGACGCCGAACCCTTGACCAGCCGCACGATCGGCACGGAGATCTACCCATGCCTGCCCTACCCGTTCCAGCGTCTCGCCCTCGCCCGGCCGCCGCACCTCCGGCCATGACCGGCCCCGCCGGCCACGCGCCGGTCGTGCCGATCAGGAGCGACTGGTCGATCGCCGCCCTGCTGCCACGCCGCGGGGTGGCCGTGCTCGCGGGCCCGCCCCGGACGAGCAAGAAGATGCTCGCGCTGCAGCTGGCCCTCTCGGTCGCCGACGCGCCGACGGTGGCCGATGGCGCCGCCGGCTGCGCCGGTCCGGTGCTCTTCGTGGAGACGGAGCACTCGGCCAGCGGCCTGCGCGATCGCCTGGCGAAGCTGCTGCCCGCCCTCGGGATCGAGACGCCGCGACACCCGGTGCACTTCGTCCTGCCCGATGCGGCGCATCCGCTGCGCCTGGGCGGTGCCGGCTGGGCCGAGCTCGATGCGCTGTGCGCGGCAAGCGCACCCGCGCTCCTCGTCTTCGACGCGCTGCGTCCGCTGGTGGCGGACGCACCCGCGGGCGTCGAGCGGCGGATGGCAGACGAGCCCTTGCACCGCCTGGCGGCCCGACACGACTGCCTGGTGCTGGTTGTGCAGGAGCTGGCCGAGACCGCTGCCGCCGACACGGTGCGTCGTTCGCTGCCGACCCGCGGTGGCGTGCCCGCGGAGGGTGATCCTGACCTGTGGCTGACCGTGGTCTCGGTGCTGGGCAAGTTCGTGCGCCTCACCGCATCGTCGGCTGACGGGGAGCAGACCATCTGGCTGGAGCGGGATCCGGCGTCCCTGGCCTGTTGGCCGGCCGATGGCGGGCTGGTCGCCTCGCGGCTGAGCCTGGTCGGCACCATCGCCGCCCACGGCGTGGCCAGCGGCCGGGTGCGGCCCGCGTTCGCGCCGAGCTACGTCCGCCGCCTCGAGCGGTCGCTGCGCCACTTCGCCGCGACCGACAAGCCCGACCTGCTCCTCTCGGGATCGCGGGTGCGGGCGCTGCTCGACGACACCGACGCGATGGGACTGACCCCGGTCCGCGATCCCGAATCGCTGGCGCTGCTGGGGTCCGCGCTCGGACTCAATGATCCGGTCTCGTTGGTCCGGCTCGTCTGGGCGGTCAATCGCTCCAAGGTGCGCACCTACGCCGCGGCAGCCGAGCGGTGGGGCGCGATGGTCCAGGAAGCCCTGCGCCTGATGGGTCGGGTTGCGGGCGAGCCCGCCACCGAACCCGACGCCGCCGGTTCGAACGGCGCGGCGACGAACGACGGGGAGTCGGTGCCCTGATGATCGCGTTGGACGGGGGCGACGGGCCGAAGGAGCTCGACGGGGATTCCTG
>JAKAHX010000330.1 GCA_021814735.1 Chloroflexota bacterium
CCTCGACGGGCTCCGCGCGGTCGAGATCGTCGATGCAGCGTACCGTTCCATCGCGTCGGGTGAGGCGGTGCGCCTGGACGAGCACGGATGACCCGCTGACGTTCGCCCGGCCGCTGCACTTGTGCGGCGCGCCCGGTGGTCCCCTACTCGCCAGGCCGGGGTCACTCAAGTGGCCAAGGAGACATGCGATGTCCGGACACGCGATCACGATGCTGGGCACCGGGTTGATCGCCGAGTTCTACACGACGACGCTGCACGCACACCGGGGCCGGGACCAAGTGCACGTGGTCTACTCGCGCTCGGACGAGCGAGGGCGGGACTTCGCCGCGCGCTGGAGGATCCCCTGGCACACCACTGACCTGGTGGCAGCGGTCGAGCATCCGGACACGGACACGGTGGTCATCGGGCTGCCGAACCACCTGCACGAGGCGGCGGTGGAGGCCGCAGCACGCGCCGGCAAGGCTGTGCTGCTCACGAAGCCGCTGGCCCGAACCGCGGCCGAGGCCAGACGGATCCTGGAGACAGTGGAGCGGGCCGGGGTCTTTGCCGGGTACCTAGAGGACCTCTGCTACACACCCAAGACCCTCCGCGCCGTCGCGGCAGTACGCGACGGCGCCATCGGTGGGGTGACCTGGGTGCGCGCAAGAGAGGCACATCCCGGACCGCACTCTGCGTGGTTCTGGGATGGACGGCTCACAGGTGGCGGCGCGATCATCGATCTCGGCTGCCACTGCATTGAGATAATCCGCAACTTCGTGGGCAAGGGGAACCGGCCGATCGAGGTCATGTGCCACGCTGACACTCTCGTCCATCCCATCAGTGACGAGGACAACGCGATCGCGCTGATTCGCTTCGAGTCGGGCGCTGTTGGTCAGTTCGAGGTCTCGTGGACATTCCGCGGAGGGATGGACCTGCGCGACGAGGTGGCAGGCACTGAAGGCACCATCTGGCTGAACCACTTCCTCCGGACGGGCTACGAGATGTTCACCACCGGCGGACGCGGCGGCTACGTCGCCGAGAAGGCGGAATCAGCCAATGGCTGGCTCTTTCCGGTGGGCGACGAGGCATTCGAGCTCGGGTATGTGGACATGTTCGCGGACATGTTCGATGCACTTGATACGGGCCGCCCACCGCAGGAGACGTTCTATGACGGCTATGTGGTGAACGCGGTCATGGACAGCGCCTACCGGTCCGCGAAGAGCGGTCAATGGGAACCCGTGGAGTTGTTCGAGTGGCGCGGTGGCGCCACGTCCCGGCTCCATGTCGAGCCCGAGCTATATGACGGCCAGATGGTGATCAAGCGGGAGATCCTGCCAGACGGCCGCCAGAAGCTGATCCTGAAGGACCCCACGAGCGGAGCGTACGTGGATCGGGTAGTCGCGGGTCGCTAGTCGGTCAGGCCACGATGTCCGGCATGCCGGCCGGGCTCCCTGCGTCGACCCAGCGAGAGAACACGTCCGGGGAGAACAGTTGGTCGGCCACCATCACCGCGGCACCGTTGACGCCCGCCAGGTCGCCGAGCGAAGAGAGCCGAATCGCGAGGTCTCGCGTGGCCAGCGGAAGCGAGCGCCGGTAGACGGTCTCCCGGATGGAGGCCAGCAGAAGATCGCCGCTGCCGGCCACGCCACCCCCGATGACGATGAGTGACGGGTTGAAGAAGTTGACCACGCTGGCGAGCATGGCTCCCACGAGCCGTCCGGCTGCCTGTAGGATGTCCACCGCCACTGGGTCCCCGCGCGATGCCTCACGGGCCACGTCCGCCGCCGTGATCCGGCCCGCCTCGGCGAGAGTGGCGGCCAGCCACGGGCTCCGGCCATCGCGCGCCGCTGCCTCGCCCTGGCGGGCGATCGCGGCACCGCCCGCGAGCGCCTCGAGACACCCCCGGTTGCCGCACCTGCAGATCACCTCTGGGTCGTCCGACACCTGAATGTGCCCTACGTCCCCTGCGCTCCCCTGCGCTCCCCGGTGAAGACGCCCCTCCGAAACGATCCCGGCGCCGATCCCAGTACCAAGCTTGATCACGACGACGTTCTCGTGACCAGCCGCGGCGCCGGTTCTCAGCTCGCCCAGAGCCATGATGTTCACGTCGTTGTCGACCCAGACAGGCGCGTGGTGTCGGTCCGCGAAGTACTCGCGGATCGGGTAGTCGTTCCAGCCCGGCATGATCGGTGGCGCCACCGGCCGCCCGGTGCGGAACTCGACCGGGCCGGGGACGCCGATCCCGATCCCCCACAGCCGACCCGGGGCCGCCGAGCCGACAGCGTCGACGAGGGCTCGAAAGAGCACCTCCACCTGCCGCAGCACCGGTTCGGGCCCGAGCCCCACGTCGGTCGGCTCCGCCCGGTGCGCAATGAGCCGCCCGCCGAGGGTGGTCATGGCGACACGCATACCGGTGGCGCCCACGTCCGCGACCAGCAGGTGTCCGGCCTCATCAACGAACCGCAGACTCCGCGGTGGGCGGCCTCCGGTGCTCGAACCGAGCCCTTCCTCGACCAGCAGCCCACGCTCCAGAAGCTGACCGACGCGCTCGGCCACCACTCCGCGGCCCAGGCCGGTGAGCGCGGCGAGCTCTGCCCGTGATCGGCCGCGACCGAGCCGCACGTCATCGAGGACGCGGACGAGAGCGTCGAGCGAGTCGTCCGCGGGGGCCGGGCGGGTGCGTCCGCCGGAAGACGGCGTGGATAGCGGTCGGTCCGCGGAGAAGTCGGGCATGCGGCGCACCGCGGGATGATACGCGAGATCTGCAACGCCCACAGTGCTCTTTTGCACTTGACAGGCGGAAGTAGCATCCCCGTCAGACGAAGTTGCAGTGCTGCATCTCAGAGACGCACGACAGGACGACGGCGTCGGCGCGCAACAACGCAAAGCCATCTAGATGGGTTGTCCACCGCGAGCTGCCAAGTCGGAGCCGACGACGTGGAAACCGGGCGACACGGTCGAGCAGCGGGGAACAGGAGGAGGCGG
>JAKAHX010000331.1 GCA_021814735.1 Chloroflexota bacterium
GCCGGCTGGCACGCGCGCTGCTGCGCTGGGAGCGCACCTACAACACGATCCGGCCCCACCAGGCGTTGGGCTACCTCACCCCGGCCGAGTTCGTCGAGCGATGGCGAGGCTCCGCCGTCGGCGCCGATCGCCGGCTCCCGGCCCTCCCGTGCCCGGGTAGACTGCCGGCCATGCGGCTTGCCATCGTCGGGTTCGGGCTCATCGGAGGATCCATCGCGCGCGCCCTGGCGGCCCGGGACGCGGGCCGCTGGGAGGTGACCGCCTGGAGCCGCTCGGCGGATGGGCCGCGGGCCGCGCTGGCCGACGGGGTGATCGACGCGGTCGCGCCGTCGGCCGCCGGTGCGGTGGCCGGAGCCGAGCTGGCGGTGCTCGCGGCGAGCCCGCTGGCGAACCTGGGGCTGATGACGGAGGTCGGTCCGTCGGTCGCCGCCGCGGGCGCCACCCTGTCCGACGTCACGTCGGCGCAGGGCGCGGTGGCCCGGGCCGCGGCTGCCGTGCCCGGGCTGCACCACGTGGGCGGGCATCCCATGGCGGGGATCGAGGCGCGCGGCTACGAGGCCGCCCGGGCCGACCTGTTCGTGGGGCGGCCCTGGATCGTGCTGCCGGGGTCCGCAGCGCTCCCGGAGGACGTGGCTCGCGTGGAGGAACTGGCCGTGGCCTGCGGCGCGCGGCCGGTCGCGCTGGATCCCGAGACGCACGATCGCCTGGTGGCGGCGGTCAGCCACCTCCCCCTGCTGGTGGCGGCTGCGCTTGCCGAGACCGTCACCGGGACCGACACGTGGGTCGGCGCGGCGCCGCTTGCATCGGGCGGGTGGCGGGACGCCACGCGCGTCGCCCGCGGGGACCCGGACCTCGGCGCAGGGATCGCGGCGCTGAACCGGGACCGGTTGCTCGAATGGCTCGACCGGTTCTCGATGGTGCTGGATTCCTGGCGGGCGGACCTGGCCGCGCTGCCGTCAACGCCGGACGCGGGCGCCGCGGAGGCGCTGCGCCAACGGTTCGACCGCGCTCGGGTGGCCCTGGATGGCGCGCGCGGAACGGACCGGCACGGCGCGGATGGCCGCGTCGGTGGCGGAGACTGACGGCGGGCGAGCGGCGATGACCGGGGAAGGCGCGCGCGGAGGCGGCGCGATGGCGGCTGTCCCGGCGGGCCCCGGCGACGAGGCGGTCATGGGCGTGCCGCGCGACCGCCTGTGGTCGGGGCCGTGGTGGCGCGGGGTGCGGCAGGGCGGCGTCGCGCTGCTCCTCGACGCGGCGCTGGCCGGGGCCGCGTACCGGCCGCGCCGGGAGGCGGAGACGGACCCGTCCTGGAAGCAGTTGATCCCGTACCTGGTCCTCCGGGACGGGGACCGCATCTTCCTGATGCACCGCACCAGCGCGGGGAGCGACGCGCGGCTTCACGAGCGTTTCACGATCGGCATCGGCGGGCACGTGAACCCGGGTGACGACGGGATCGAGGGCGCCCTGCGGCGGGAGTGGCACGAGGAGGTCCTGGCCGCGTTCGACCCTGAGCCGCGCCTGGTGGGGCTCCTCAACGACGACAGCGACCCGGTCGGCGCAGTGCACCTGGGGATCGTGTACGAGGCGCAGGCGGCCGGGCGCCCGGTGGCGATCCGGGAGACGCACAAGCTGCGCGGCGGGTTCGCGACCCCGGACGAGGCCCGGGCCGTGCGCGACCGGATGGAGACCTGGAGCCAGATCCTCCTGGACCACCTCCTGCCCGGGGATCAGCGCGCGCCGGGCCGCTGACCGCGGGGCCGAGCGCGGGCGTGCGACCGGCCCGGGCCGCGGCACCGCGCGTGCGCAGGAGCGACGGGCTGGGGCACGGCGGTCAGCGGGCCGGGGCCGCGGCACGGGGTGCGCCGCCGCTGATCGCCGTCGCACCTGCCCCCACCGAGGCAGCTGCCGATCCATCCGGCCCTTGGGGCGCGACGTAGGATGATCGGGGAGGCACGCGTGATGCGCCGAGCGATGCGCCTGGTGGCGCTCCTGTCCGCCTCGCTGGGGATGGTCCTGTTGTCGGCAGGGGCCGCGCGGGCTGCCGCCCCGCGCGTGGTGGTCCTCCCGTTGACCGGGATCGTGGACCAGGTGATGGCGGGCTACGTGCACGATGGCATCGCGCACGCCGCCGCCGTGGGCGCCAGCGCGGTCGTCTTCGAGATCGACACGCCCGGAGGCTCGCTGGACGCGATGCGCTCCGTCACCCAGGACATCCTCGGGTCGCCCGTCCCCGTCATCACCTGGGTGGCGCCGCAGGGTGCCCGCGCGGCGAGCGCCGGCACCTTCATCACGCTCGCCGGCAATGTCGCCCTGATGGCTCCCGGGACCAACATCGGGGCGGCCTCGCCGGTCGGGGCCGGCGGGCAGGACATCACCGGCACCGAGGGTCAGAAGGTCCTCAACGACGCGATCGCCAACATCACGGCCATCGCCGAGGCACGCCATCGCAACGTGGCCTGGGCGGTCTCCACGGTGCGCAGCGCGGTGTCGTCGTCGGCCACCGAGGCGGTCAGCGCGGGGGCCGTGGACGGGATGGCGGCCACGCTCCCGGACGTGCTCGCCTTCGCCTCGGGTCGCCAGGTGACGGTCGGGTCCCGCGTCATCACGCTGGACCTGGCCGGCGCGACCACCGAGCAGCTGGCCATGAACCCGCTCCAGCAGGTCCTCCATGTGCTGGCCGACCCGAACCTTGCCTTCGTCCTCTTCGTGCTGGGCGCCTACGGGCTGATCCTGGAGTTCGTGCACCCGAACCTGGCCAGCGGCACCCTGGGCGGGATCTCGCTGATCCTCTCGTTCATCGGGTTCGGCAGCCTCCCGCTCAACCTGGCTGGGCTCCTGCTCATCGTGCTGGCGCTCACGCTGTTCGTGCTGGATCTGACGGTCACGAGCCACGGGCTGCTCACGCTCGCCGGGCTCGCCTGCTTCATCCTGGGCGCCGGCG
>JAKAHX010000332.1 GCA_021814735.1 Chloroflexota bacterium
GGGCGCTTCCTGCGCTCGGGCGAGCGCGGCGTGGTGGAACTCGCGGACGCCGCGGGGCTCTGGCGGGTCGCCGCCGAGGAGCGCGACCCCGGCGGCGCGAGCACGCTCGGAACGGGGCTCACGCTCGCGGCCGCCATCGGGCTCGGGGTGCGGTCGATCCTGCTGGGCGTGGGCGGCAGTGCCACCACGGACGGGGGCGCCGGGATCCTCGCCGCGCTCGGCGCCCGGCTGCTCGATGCGGAGGGGCGTGACCTGCCGCCGGGCGGCGCGGCCCTGGCCCGCCTCGAACGGGTCGATTTCGAAGGACTCTCGCCTCTCCTCGCCGAGGTGCGCCTGGTCATCGCCTCGGACGTCACCAACCCGCTGCTCGGACCGCGGGGCGCCGCGGCCGTCTACGGACCGCAGAAGGGTGCCTCGCCCGAGCAGGTGCGCACACTCGACGCGGCGCTCGCGCGCTACGCCGACGTGCTGGAGCGGGCCAGCGGCCGCGCCATCCGGGACGTGCCCGGTGCCGGCGCCGCCGGCGGCACCGTGGCCGGGCTCCTCGCCATCGCCGACCGCTTCGCCGCCTGCACGGTACGCCCGGGCGTGGCCGAGGTCATGCGCCTCGTCCGCTTCGACGAGCGCCTGGCGGCCTGTCGCCTGGTGCTCACCGGCGAGGGACGCGTGGACGGCCAGACGGCCTTCGGCAAGACCGCGCACGGGGTCGCACGGCGCGCCCGCGAGGCCGGCGTGCCGTGCGTGGTGATCGCCGGCAGCGTGGAGCCGGACGGGCTGGACGCCCTGCAGCCACTCGGCGCGCTGCTGGTGCCCGCCTGCGAGGACCATCACGGCCTGGAGGCGGCCATCGCCGCGGGCACGGCGCCCATCGAGCGGGCCGCGGAGCGCGTCGCCCGGCTCGTCTCGCTGGGGGCCGACCTGCGCCCTACCAGCGCTCCTTCGTGAACCACGGGCCAGGATCCACGTCGCCCGGGACGGCACTGGAACGCGAACGCACGGGACTCGTGGCGTTCGTGCTGGCGGCGCTCCGGGACCTCTACGGCGTGCCCGACTGGACGCCCCGCCGGCCGCCGACCGACGAGCTGGTCCTGACCATCCTGTCGCAGCACACCAGCGACCTGAACGCCGAGCGGGCCTTCGACGCGCTGGTCGCGCGCTTCCCCGACTGGGACGCGGTCGCCGGCGCGCCGGTGGAGGCGGTGGCCGCCGCGATCGTCGGTGGTGGCCTGGCACAACAGAAGGCGCCGCGCATCCAGGCCGCGCTCCGGCAGATCCACGCCGAGCGCGGCGACTACCGGCTGGACTTCCTCGGCGCGATGGACCCGCGCGAGGCCCGCGACTGGCTGACGCGGCTGGATGGCGTCGGACCGAAGACCGCGTCGGTGGTGCTGCTGTTCTGTTTCGGCCTGCCGCTCATGCCCGTGGACACCCACGTCCACCGCGTGATCACGCGCATCGGCCTGATCCCGCCCGGCACCCCGGCGGATCGCGCGCACGACGCGGCGCTGGAGGTCTTCCCCCGCGACCGGATGTACGAGGCGCACGTCAACCTGATCACGCACGGGCGCCGGACCTGCGGCGCCCGGAAGCCGGCCTGCTGGCGCTGCCCCGTGGCGCCGCGATGCCGGTACCTGGACCCGGCAGCCCCCTGAGCGCGCGGCCGCGGCCTGATCGAGCGCGCGTCCCGGCTCCCGCCGGCTGCCGCCAGCGCCGGTTCGTGCCATCGTTAGGGGCGTCGAACATGGATGTCCCGGCCGCTCGCATCGGTTGCGACTGCGCGGCCGGACCACGGACGGAGCATCGTGCATGCAGGGGTTTCATGGTCTCGTCGAGGAGTTCCTCCAGCGCGAGCACGAGGTCTCGCCCGTGCGCGCGAGCGGGCTCGGCCTCACCGCGTACGACGACCGCCTGGACGACCTGTCGGCGGCCTCGTTCCGAGAGCGCGACGCCGACGCGGAGGCCTGGCTGGCGCGCTTCGACGCGGTGCCCGACGCCGACCTGTCGCCCGACGAGCAGGTCGATCGCGATCTCATCCGGTCCGTGCTCCGGGGCCGCGTGATCCTTGCCGACTGGCAGTCCTGGCGGCGCGACCCGGCCACCTACACCAACCCCGCCCTCGACGGGGTCTTCACGCTATTCCTCCACCGGCTTCGCCCCGAGCCCGAGCTGGTGAGCGCCGCGGTCAACCGGATGCGCGCCATCCCTCGGGCGCTCGCCGACGGTGTCGCCAACCTGGACCCGACGCTCGCGCACCCGTTGATCCTGCGTCGCGGCGCGGCGGCCGCCCAGGGTGGTGCCCGGTACCTGCGCGAACTGCTGCCGGCCGACGTGGCCGCCGGCGAGCTGCGTGACCGGCTGGCCGAGGCGGGCGCCGACGCGGGGCGGGCCATGGACGACTGGGCCGCGCACCTCGACCGGATGGCCGCCACGGCCACTGGATCCTGGCAGCTGGGGGAGGACCGGTACAGCCGGCTGCTGCGCGAGAAGGAGCAGCTCGACGTGGACGCACGCGGGCTGCGCGAGCGCGGTCGCGCCGAGTACGACCGCCTGGCCGCCGAGATGGCCCAGGTCGCGCGGCGGGCCCGCGGCACCGACGACTGGGCGGCCGTCCTCGAGGAGGCGGGGCACGACCACCCGGCCACGGAGGAGGCCATGCGCCAGGGCTACGCCGACTGGACCGCCCGGGCGCGCGCGTTCCTCGTCGAGACGGGCCTGGTCACGTTGCCGGCCGGCGAGCGCTGCGTGGTCGAGCCGTCGCCGGTCTTCCAGCGGCCGACCCTCGGGGTCGCGTCGTACCAGTCGCCGCCGGCGTTCTCCGACTCGTGGACGGGCCACTTCTTCGTCCCGTTCGCCCCGGACGGCACCCCGGAAGCGGAGATCCAGCAGCGGCTGGAGGCCAACAGCTGGGGGGACATCCCCACCACGTCGGTGCACGAGGC
>JAKAHX010000333.1 GCA_021814735.1 Chloroflexota bacterium
CCGCGTCTACGCTTCCGCGACAGCCCGACCGAAGATCTCGAGCGCCTCGTCGATCTCTGCGCTCGTCACGTTGAGCGGCGGGATCCAGCGGACGACGTTGTGGTCGGTGCCGCAGTTGAGGAGGAGCAGGCCGAGATCGGCCGCCTTCGCGAGGACACGGCTCGTGCGTGCCTCGTCGGGCGTCTTGGAGGCTGGGTCGGAGACGAACTCGACCCCGATCATGAGCCCGTAGCCGCGCACGTCGCCGATCCGCTCGTCCGCGGCCTGGAGCCGCTCCAGCCCGGCGCGGAGTTCGGCGCCCCGGGAGGCAGCGTTGGCCACGAGGCCCTCCTCGCGGATGGTTCGGAGCACCGCGAGGCCGGCGGCACAGGAAACCGGGTTGCCACCGAAGGTGGTGCCATGCGCGCCCTGGCCCCAGCGCTCCTGGAGCTCATGGCTGGTCACCAGCCCGGAGAGCGGCAGGCCGTTCGCGATCCCCTTCGCCACCGTGACCACGTCGGGCACCACGTCGGCGTGCTGGAAGCCCCACATCTTCCCGGTTCGGCCGTAGCCACACTGGATCTCGTCGGCCACCCACAGGATCCCGTACTCGTCGCAGATCTCGCGGACGCCGCGGAGGAAGCTCGCCGGGGCTGGACGGTACCCGCCTTCGCCCTGCTCGGCCTCGAGCACCAGCGCCGCGACCGACCGGCCCGGGATCTCGCTCGTGAGCACGTCGCGGAGCCCGGCCAGTGCCCGGCGACTGGCCTCCTCCTCGCCGCCCATCCGGTAGGTGTCGGGGAACGGCGCGTGATAGACCGACGGCAGGAGCGGCTCGTACCCGGCGCGGTAGTTGAGGTTGGTGCTGGTGAGCGCCACTGATCCCATGGTCCGGCCGTGGAACCCACCCCGGAACGAGATCACCCCGGGGCGCCCCGTCACGCGCCGCGCGAGCTTGATCGCGGCCTCGATCACCTCGGTACCGGCGTTCGAGAAGAAGACGGTGTCCAGCGGGTCCGGCATTGCTGCCGCGAGCTCGGCGGCCAGGCGGGCAGTCGGCTCGGCATACCCCGCGCCATTGACGTGGATGAGCGTGTCCACCTGGCGATGGATCGCCTCGTTGACGGCGGGATGCGCGTGACCGAGCACGCTGGTCGCGATCCCGCACACGAAGTCGAGGTAGACGCGGCCGTCCACGCCGTAGAGGCGGTGGCCCTCGCCGCGGACGAAGGCGCGCTCGGACTTCAGGCCAAGGACCGGCGAGATGTGCTGTCCGGCGAGCGTCACGAACTCAGGGGTGGTCGTGGGGGTCTCAAGCATGGCTTGCCTCAGACGCGGGCCGTCCGCCACGGCGGCGAGCAGGCAGGGACGGTTCGGCTGCCAGTATACCGACGCTGCCGGCCTGGCCTGACCCGGCCCGGCACCACCCCTCGCCGGCCTGACCTGACCCGGCCCGGCACCAGCCCTCGCCGGCCCCGATCTCACCCATACAATACGGGCGCTGCCCGAGGGTCCTCGCTGGCCCGGCGCAGCGCCCCGGGGCCGCACGCGAAAGGATCATCGCCCGTGATCGACCTGGAGTTGACGCAGGAGCAGCGGCTGGTTCGCCAGAGTGCCCGCGAGTTCGCCGAGGCGGAGATCCTGCCGTACATCCGCGACTGGGACGCGCGCGGGGAGGTGCACCGCGAGGTCTTCGCGAAGATGGGCGAGCTCGGCTTCCTCGGAGCCCCGCTGCCTGAAGCGTACGGCGGCGCGGGGCTCGACTACGTGAGCCTGGGCCTGCTCTGCGAGGAGCTCGAGCGGGCCGACACGGCCTTTCGCGTGGTCATGAGCGTCCACGTCGGGCTCAACTCACTGACGCTCCTCCAGTGGGGCACCGAGGACCAGAAACGGCGCTACCTGGTGCCGCAGGCGCGCGGGGAGAAGCTCGCGACGTTCGGACTCACCGAGCCGGGCGCCGGTACCGACGCGGCCAGCCTCCAGACCAGCGCCCGGCGCGACGGAGACTCGTACGTCCTCAACGGCTCGAAGATCTGGATCAGCCTGGCGGATGTGGCGGATCATTTCCTGGTCTTTGCCACGCTCGACCGCGCGCTGGGCCACCGCGGGGTCACCGCGTTCATCGTGGAACGCGGCATGCCCGGGTTCAGCACCGGGACCATCCACGGCAAGATGGGGATCCACGCCGGCAACACCGGGACCCTCTTCTTCGACGATGTGCGCGTCCCCGTCGAGAACCGGGTCGGCGAGGAGGGGGAGGGCTTCCTGGTCGCCATGAGCGCCATCGACCAGGGGCGCTACACGGTGGCCACCGGCGCCGTCGGTCTCGCGCAGGCGTGCCTCGACGCGTCGCTCCGGTACGCCCGCGAGCGGCACACCTTCGGACGCGAAATTGGCCAGCACCAGCTGGTCAAGCAGATGATCGCGAAGATGGGGCAGGGTATCGAAGCGGGTCGGCTCCTCTGCTGGCAGGCGGCGGCATTGAAGAACCGCGGGCTGCGCAGCACGCGCGAGACAAGCCTGGCCAAGTGGTTCTGCACCGAGCACGCGGTAGCCTCCGCGCTCGACGCCATCCAGATCCACGGCGCCTACGGCTACTCGAACGAGTACCCGGTGGAGCGCTACCTGCGCAACGCGAAGGCGGCCGTCATCTACGAGGGAACGAGCCAGCTGCACACCCTGATCCAGGCCGACTACCTGCTGGGCTATCGCGAGGACCGGCCGCTGCGCTGCCTGCCGGTCCCGGCGCAGGGGTTCGAGCGGGGATGACCGCCCGGCGCCCCTCGCCCGGTCGCCCCGGACGATCCCCGGCCGCGTGACTACCCCGGACCCTCGGGCCACCCGCCCAGCCGAGCCCGTCGCGCCGCCCGACTGGTCCGACCGCGACCTGGCGCGACTGGCCGCCGTGTTCGAGACGTTCGTCACCGGGGGCGCCATCCGTCGCGCCACGATGGCGGCG
>JAKAHX010000334.1 GCA_021814735.1 Chloroflexota bacterium
ACGCCGGTGAGCCCCAGCGCCTCCCGCGCCTGTTCCGCGATCGCGAGATGGGCGAAGTGCACGGGGTCGAACGTCCCACCCAGGAGGCCCCAGGCGCCGGCGGTGGACGGGCGGCCGCTCATGCCCATCCTTCGTCGCCCCACTCCAGCTCGCGCTCGCCCACCAGTACCGTGTCCCCCGGCGCGATCCCGGCTCGACGCAGTTCGCCTGCCACGCCCATCCGCTCCAGGTCACGCTGGAACCGCTCGGCAGACTCCTCGTTGTCGAAGTCGGTCTGTGCCACCAGACGCTCCACGCGGCGCCCTCGCACCCGGAATGCCGCTCCCACGCGCTCCACCGAGAACCCCTCGCGGAACGAGTCGAAGCGGTGCACCAGCACGCCCGCCGGCTCCGGCGGCAGCGCCAGCTCCTCGGCGCCGGGCAGCAGGTCCGCCAGGGCGACGAGCAGGTCCGGCAGGCCATCGCCGGCACGGGCAGAGACTGCCACCACGTCCTGGCCATCGGCCGCGCACGCACGCACCAGGTCCGGGAGCCGCTCGCGGGAGCCGGGCAGATCGACCTTGTTGGCCACCAGCAGGCCCGGCTTGGCGAGCAGCCGTTCGTCGTGCAAGCGGAGCTCCTCGCGCACGATCGCCCGGTCTCCCTGCGGGTCCCGCGCCGCCAGGTCGACGACGTGCACCAGCACCCGCGTCCGCTCGACGTGGCGCAGGAAGGCGTGTCCGAGCCCCGCACCGGAGCTCGCCCCCTCGATGAGGCCCGGGACGTCCGCCACGGTGGGCCTCCGCGGATCGTCCGGGTGGACGACCGACAGGTCGAGCACCCCGAGGTTGGGTTCCAGCGTGGTGAACGGGTAGTCGGCGATCTTCGGGGTCGCGTTGGTGAGCGCGGCCAGCAGGGTGGACTTGCCCGCGTTCGGCAGGCCCACCAGGCCGATATCGGCGATGAGCCGCAGCTCCAGGACCAGCTGGCGCTCCTCTCCGGGCTCGCCCTTCTGGGCATGGCGGGGCGTGCGATGCGTGGCGGTGGCGAAGTGGACGTTGCCGAGCCCGCCGCGCCCACCCCGGGCGACCATCACCCGCTGTCCCACGGCGACGAGGTCAGCGACGAGGTCCCCCGTCGCGGCGTCCAGGACGGCCGTGCCCGGCGGGACGCCCAGGTCCAGGTCCTGGCCCGCCCTGCCGTGCTTGCGTGCACCGGCCCCCCGCCCTCCCGCCTCGGCCCGGAAGTGGTGGCGGTACCGGTAGTCGCCCAGGGTGGTCTGCCCGACGTCCACGTGCAGGTAGATCGATCCGCCACGGCCGCCGTCCCCGCCGTCGGGGCCGCCGCGCGGGACGTGCGCCTCGCGCCGGAACGAGACCGCTCCGTCGCCCCCATCGCCGGCTCGCAGCCAGACCGTGGCGCGGTCAAGGAACATCGAGGGGCATCCTAGCAGGCGCGGCCGGACGCTCGGCGGGCGGCAGCCACGGGTGCCGCCGGCACCCGGACGACGACGGCTCCGCGGACAGGGTCAGTGGGACAGGTAGTTCAGCGGGTTGACCCGCGTGCCGCCCGCCCAGATGGGGCCGATCCAGACCTCGAAGTGGCAGTGAGGGCCCGTGGCGTCGCCGGTCATGCCGATCCGACCGACCTGCTGACCCGCCGACAGGTGCTCCCCCACCGCCACCGTGACGGCCGACATGTGGTTGTACGTCGTGTAGATGTTGTTGCCGTGGCTCATCCAGACCTGGTAGCCGCCGCCGTTGTCGCGCCAGCCGGCGAAGGTGACCACGCCGGCCGCGGCCGCCAGCACCGGGTCCCCGTACGGGGCCGCGATGTCGAGGGCGGGGTGGCCCCACCAGTAGTACTGGCTGATCCAGCCGCCGGGCACCGGCCAGACCATGCTGCCGCTGTACGAGCAGCTGGCGCATGGCGCGCCGACCGCCTGCGAGGCCACCGATGGCGCGGACGGCGCGGAGGGTGCCGAGGCGGTCTGCGTGTCCGGGGTGGGCGTGGCGGTGGGGATCGGCGCCCCGTGCCCGTCCGGCACCATGACCTCCTGGCCGATCACGACCGTGTCACCGGTGAGGCCGTTGTAGGTGCGGATCTCCGACGCGCTGGCGTGGAACTTGCGCGCGATCGTGACGACGGTGTCGCCGGACTGCACGTGGTAGAGGACGCCGTCCACCGGCGGGATCAGGAGCTTCTGGCCCACGTGCAGCGTGTCCGTTGAGGTCAGCTTGTTGGCCCACCAGATGGTCATCAGCGAGAGACCGAAGCGGCTGGCGATGCCGCTCAGCGTGTCGCCCGACTTCACCACGTAGGTACGGACTTGGCCGCTGATGTCCGAGACCGTCGAGTCCGCGCTGATCGGCTTGATCAGGCTGCCGTCGACCATGGTCCACGACCCGGGGTCGGAGGCCGCCCCGGCCACGACGTCCGTGGTCGGCGTGGTCCCGGCGACGAACGCGCTCGGGTCCACCTGGCCGGTGTCCGGACCGTCGATGTTGACGGAGGCGATCCGCGGGTTGTAGGCCACGCCCGGCCCGTTGGTGCCACCCGTCCCACCGGCGGCCGCGGCGGGTATCTGGGAGAGGACCGAGGCGACCACGAGGATCGCGATCGCGAGCAGTGGCGCCCCGCGGCGCTCGGTCGCCAGCGACAGGATGCGATGGCGGAGCACGACAGCGCCGGTGCCAATGGCCCGCAGGCTCAGCCGGCGTTCGCGGCGCGCGACGGCGGTGCGTCGGGCGGCAGCCGGCAGCGCCGGGGCGGACATGAAGGAGATGCGCGGGATCGGGGCGTGCAGCCGCCGGACGACGAGGCCGAACCGGGACCTGGCCCGGTCGGTGTCGCGTGCTAGCCGGTCGAGGACGCGGCGCACGACGATGGGCGCGTTCAGCAATACGGTCTCCTGTGCGAGCGAAGCGGCCGTGTCGCGG
>JAKAHX010000335.1 GCA_021814735.1 Chloroflexota bacterium
GGTCAGCGGGGTGCGGAGCTGATGCGACGTCTCGGAGAGGAGCTGGCGCTGGGCGCGGAACGCCTGCTCGATCCGCGCGAGCATGTCGTCGAAGGTGCGGGCAAGCCGGCCGACCTCGTCGTCCGGCCCCTGGTGGCCCAGGCGCATGCCGAGCTGCTCGTGGGTGGTGGCGCGGGCGGCCGCCGTGACGCGATCGACGGTGAGCAGCACCCGGCGCAGCAGCAGGTACGTCCCGAGCAGGGTGATCAGGAGCGCGGCTCCGGCCTCGAGGCCGGTCACCAGGAGCGCCTCGCGCGACTGCGCCTCCAGGCGGGCGAGGCTCGAGGTGGCGACGAGGACGCCATCGGTCCGGCCGTCGACGACGATCGGCGACGCGAGCATGCGGTACGGCTGGCCCCCGACGCTTACGGTCTCCAGGACGGTGCTGGTGGGGGGCCGGGCGAGCCAGGCCGAGACCTGGGCCACGCCGTGCGGGGCGCCCGGGCTATCTGCCGGCGGCGCGCCGTCGATCTCGATCACCAGCGAGGCGCCGCGTGCCAGCAGGTGCGTCTGCACGTACGCCTGGGCGAAGGTGCCAAGCCCCATGCCGGCCGGGCGCTGCGCAGCCGCGGAGCTGAACTCCGGGATCTCCTCGGCGAGATCGCGGTCGAGGGACCGCGACAGTTGGCCCACGAAGAGCTGGCTCACCGCCACCAGCACCACGGCGAGTGCCAGCGTCAGGAGCAGCCCGTACAGGAGCATCAGCCGCGGGACCAGGCCGAGCCGTGCCAGCGACCGACGCACCACTCGTCCCGTCGGGCCCCCCGACTCCCTCTCCTGTGCGTGCACGCCGGACGCGAGGATAGCACCCGCGCCCGGCGTGTCCCCTCCAGGGACCGGTTCAGGCGCTGGCGACCACACGACCGTCCCCGCCCGCCGCCTCCGCGCGCGAGCGGAGGGCCCACTCGATGGGCGCCCAGACCACCGGGTGGAAGCTGGTCGGCGCCCCGCGGCCGACACCGTAGACCACGAACCCTGCGTCACGCCAGCGGTCTGCCGGCAGGACACCCACCGCGTCCAGGACCACGCGTCGCGCCATGACCTCGCCCACTGTGGCCGGGTCGAGCGCCGCGTAGTCGGTCCACGCGGTCGCCACCACCAGCGCGTCGGCACCGGCCGCGGCCTCGAGCGGGTCGGCAACCCGTGGCGCGGGGAGCGCGATGGGCGCCGCCAGCGGATCCTGTGCCCGCACCGCCGCGCCCCGCTCCACCAGCAGGTTGACCAGGTCCACGGCGGGCGAATCGCGCGTGTCGTCCGTGCCGGGCTTGAATGCGAGCCCGAGGACTCCGACGCGGACACCCGCGAGGTCGCCGAGAGCGACCTCCAGCTTCTCCACCACCGAGCGGCGTGCGCGCTCGTTGATCGCCTCCGCGGCGGCCGCAAGCGGGGCGGCGTACCCGACCGCCTCGCCGACGGCCAGGAGACCCGAGAGGTCCTTGGGGAGGCAGGAGCCGCCGTACCCGGGACCCTGGCTCAGGAACTGCGAGCCGATCCGGTTGTCCAGCCCGACGCCGCGCAGCACGGGGCCGGCGTCCGTCCCGAGGCGCTCGCAGAGCCCGGCGATCTCGTTGGCGAACGAGATCTTGACCGCGAGGAACGCGTTGGAGGCGTACTTCACGAGCTCGGCGCCGCGACGATCGCTCAGCACGACGGGCGGCCCGGGCTCGTACAGGGCGGCGACCCGCTGACCGGCCTCCGGGTCCTCGGACCCGACCACGATCCGGTCAGGGTGGAAGAAGTCCTCGACGGCACGGCTCTCGCGCAGGAACTCGGGGTTGGAGACCACGTCGACGCGCTGGCCGGGCGCCGCCACCTCCGCGCAGAGGATCTCCAGCGCCTCGCCGGTGCCCGGTGGCACCGTGCTCTTGGTGACCAGGACCAGGTCGCGCGTGGTGGCCGTGACGACCTCGCGAGCGGCGCGCTCGAGCTGCCCCAGGTCGGGGGTCCCGTCGGGCCTGGGCGGCGTCCCGACGCACAGGAACACGATGGAGGCATCGGCCATCGCCTCGCGGACGTCGCCGGTGAAGGCAAGCCTCCCCTCCTCCACCGAGCGGGCCACGAGGTGGTCCAGGCCGGGCTCGACGATGGGGATCCGGCCACGCTGCAGCAGCTCGAGACGGGCCGGGCTGGCCTCCAGGCAGCAGACCCGGTGTCCGAGGTCCGCGAAGCAGGCGGCAGCCGTGAGACCGACGTAGCCGGCACCGACCACGCAGAGGTCGGTCGGTTCGGCGGCGGGGCCGTGCGCGGGGACGGGCCCGGCGCTGCCGGTGGCGCCGGGGACGGCGACGCGAGCGGCGCTGCCGGTCTGCGGGGGGGTGGTCGCGTTGGCTGCAGAAGCTGCGGTCATGGGGTTCGTCTCCTGGGCGCTGGTACGGGTCGGGGTGGTTGGGACCGGCCCCGGGCGGTGCAGGGGGCCTGGGACACGTGGGTCCGGAGGGAGGTCGTCATGCGCGGGCCGCGAGCCTGGTGAGCAGTGGGACGCCCGGCCGCCGCACGTCCGGGCGACCGAAGACGCGGTCGAACACCTCGTGCCCCGAACCGGCCGCCACGATGCGCCCGCCGGCCATGCCCACCACCAGGTCCGCGTTGTCCACCACGCGGCGGTCGTGACCGACGACGAGGGTCGTGCGGCCGGACGAGACGCGGTCGAGGGCGGCGAGCAGCCAGCCCTGGGCCTGCTCGTCGAGGCCGGTGGTCGGTTCGTCGAGGACGAGGACGCGCGGGTCGCGCACCATGGCGCGGGCGAGGGCGATGCACTGCCGCTGGCCGCCGGAGAGCGATGCGCCGCGCTCGGCCACGATCGTGTCGTACCCGTCGGGCAGCCGGGCGAGGACATCGTGCACGCCGGCGGCGCGAGCCGCCACCACGGCGGCCT
>JAKAHX010000336.1 GCA_021814735.1 Chloroflexota bacterium
GGCGTCGCGCAGGAACACGGCGGCATCATCCGGCACGGCGCGAAGCTGCTCTACGCGTACTGCGAGGCGACCGTGCCGAAGGTGACCGTCATCACGCGCAAGGCGTACGGCGGCGCCTATGACGTCATGAGCAGCAAGCACATTCGGGGCGACGTGAACCTCGCGTGGCCGACGGCGGAGATCGCGGTGATGGGCGTGGAGGGAGCCGTCAACATCATCTTCCGCGACCGCATCGCCCGGGCGGCCGATCCCGACGCCGAGCGCGCGGTGCTGGTGCGGGAATACGAGGAGCGGTTCGCCCATCCGTACGTGGCGGCTGCCCGCGGCTACGTCGATGACGTCATCGAGCCGTCCGAGACGCGGCCGCGCATCATCCGCTCCCTCGAGATGCTAGCTGGCAAACGGGATCGCAACCCGGCGCGCAAGCACGGCAACATCCCGCTGTGATGGGGCATACGCAGGCTGTCTTTGCGCACGGACACCCCGGCACGGCCGGCGCAGGGGAGGGGATCCGGTGAAGCCACCCTTCGAGCGCGTCCTGGTCGCGAACCGGGGCGAGATCGCGGTGCGCATCATCCGTGCCTGCCGGGAGCTGGGCTGCGAGTCCGTCGCCGTCTACAGCGACGCCGATGCCGGCGCGCTGCACGTCAGAGCGGCGGATCTGGCCGTCCGCATCGGTCCACCCCCGGCCGAGGCCAGTTACCTCGACGTCGCCGCCATCGTGTCGGCGGCCCGTGCATCGGGGGCCCAGGCCGTGCACCCGGGGTACGGGTTCCTGTCGGAGCGGGAGGCGCTGGCCCGTGCCTGTGACGAGGCGGGCGTCGTGTTCGTCGGGCCGTCGGCCGACACGCTGGCCGGGCTGGGCGACAAGCTCGCCGCGCGACGGGCCGCGCGCTCCGTGGGTGTGCCGGTGGTCCCCGGCACGCTGGAGCCGGCGCCCGTGGGGAGCCTGGAGGCCGCGGCCACCGTGCTCCCGGAGGCGGAGCGCGTCGGGTGGCCGCTCATGGTGAAGGCCGCCGCCGGGGGAGGCGGCCGCGGGATGCGACGAGTCGACGACCCGGCGGACCTGCCAGGGGCGCTGCTCGCCGCGTCCGGGGAGGCGCAGGCGGCATTCGGCGACGGGTCGGTCTACCTCGAGCGCTACGTGCACGGCGCTCGGCACGTGGAGGTGCAGCTCCTCGGTGACGCCCAGGGCCACGTGGTCGCGCTCGGCGAGCGCGACTGCTCGGTGCAGCGCAGGCACCAGAAGCTGGTCGAGGAGGCGCCCGCCCCGGGGCTGACGATCCGGCGCCGCCGCGAGGTGCACGCGATGGCGGTCGCGGTCGCCGGCGCGTTCGGGCTGCGAAACGCTGCTACCGCGGAGTTCCTGCTGGACCCGGAAGGCCACTTCTGGTTCCTGGAGGTGAACACGAGACTGCAGGTGGAGCACGGGGTCACCGAGCTGGTCAGCGGCCTCGACCTCGTCCACGAACAGCTCAGGATCGCGGCGGGCCAGCCACTGTCGCGGGCGGTCCTGGCCGCTGCGCGCCTGGCCGCCCGACCCTCGCGTCACGCCATCGAGGTGCGGGTCAGCGCCGAGGACCCCGGTCGGTCGTTTGCCCCGGTCTCCGGGACGATCGGCCGCTGGCGCGTCCCCGACGGACCCGGCGTGCGGGTGGACTCGGGCGTCGAACCGGGATCTGTGGTGGGCACCCACTACGATCCGCTGCTTGCGAAGCTGATGGTGGTGGCCGCGGACCGTCGGGGCGCCATCGCGCGCCTCCAGCGGGCCCTGGCGGAGTTCGAGGTGACCGGCATCCAGACAACCCTGCCGTTTCACCGTTGGATTGCCGGCGATCGCGCCTTCCGTGCCGGTCGGGTCTCCACGTCCTTTGTGCCAGACCGGTGGCGGCCGGGACCGCTCCGTGCCCAGGCCGCGGAACGTGCCGCCCGCCTGGCCGCGGCGTGGCTCGCCGGGCCCGAGCCTGACGCCCCGGGTGCGGGATCATCGGCCGGCGGCAGCGCCGCCGCCAGCGCATCCCCCGGATGGCCGGCCCGGCTCCGGACGGACCCGGACCCGGATCCCGTGGCCCAGGACCCCTGGGTCCTGGCGGCCAGGCGCGAGGCAGTCGACCGGTGGCCGGCGTGATGCAGTCGAACCGGCGGGCGTCCGCGGCGGGGAAGGGGGACGGTCGGCAGGTGCCCGGCTCCGAGGCTGGGCTGGATGGGCTCCTCGCGAGGCGCGGAGCAGGGCCCACGGCCCGGCGCGGGTCCGGACCCGGGGTCGAGCACGCAGCAGGGCCCACGGCCGGGCCCGCGGCCGCGCCCGGGGTCGGCCGCTCGGCAGGGTCCACCCCCGCTCACGTCGCGGACGCTGGCGGCGCCGGGGCGGGGATGGTGCGCGTCTCGGTGGATGGCGACCCGGCCCTCGTCGTCGACCTGTCCCTCGACGCGGATCGGTCCGCCTTGCCCGTGGGCGCGGTCCGACGGCTGCCGGCCAATCACGGCCAGGCGGTCGGCACCATGGAGGTGGAGGTTGTCGTGGACGGCTGGCGCTTCGAGGTGACCCTCGAGCCGGCACGTCGGGCGGCCCTGCGAGAGCGCGTGCAGCGCAACGATGCCGGCGGGGGCGGAGGACGCCAGGTCGTTCGTGCGCCGCTGCCGGGCAGGATCGTGCGCGTCTGGGTGACCGCGGGTGACGCCGTGGAACCCGGCGCCCGCCTCTGCTCCCTGGAGGCGATGAAGATGGAGAACGAGGTGGTGGCCCACCGGGCCGGTACCATCGAGCAGGTGCGTGTCGAGCCCGGCGCGCGGGTGGAGCGGGGAGACGAGCTGGTGGTGATCGGATGAGCGGCGAACAGGAGGCAGCCGGGATCAGAGCCGCTGCGGGGCCGGTGCCTTCCCCGGGGGACCCCGTCGCGCTGGACGCCGT
>JAKAHX010000337.1 GCA_021814735.1 Chloroflexota bacterium
CGCCGGACAGCACGGCGGCGGATCCCGCCAGGGCTGGCCGCCACCGCGGCTCGTGGCCCTCGCCGCGTCGTCCCCATGCGAGCAGCATGGGGAGCCCCGCGACCACGACCACGTCGACGGTGACCGTCGCCTTGAAGAGGACGCCCGCGCCGACCAGCGCCCCCGAAAGGTATGCGCGCGCCCGGCTGGGCCTCTCCACGAGCAGCGCGATCGCCGCGGCCGTGAGCGTGGCGCCACACACCTCGGCGTTGAAGAGGTTGCCCTGCAGGTTCGGCAGCGACGAGGCCACCGCGAACGCGCCGGCGGCGAGCAGCCCGACTCGCCGGCCACCCAGCCTCCCGCCGATCCACCCGACAAGGAGGGTGCTGGCCGCGGCGAGCACGGTGGCCGCCACCGGAAAGATGAGCGTCGGCGGCAGCACCCGCAGGAGGAGCGCCGCCACCCAGTAGACGCCGGGGGGCTTGTTGTCCCAGACGTCCACGTAGAGGCGGGCCCCGTGGTCGAGCGCCCAGCCGATGCTCGCGTAGATCCCCTCGTCCGAGTACCAGGCCGGCTCCGCGAACGATGGCAGCCGCAGGAGCACGAATGCCAGGCCCGTGAGGGCCACCCAGCCGATCCCGGGGAATCGTCTCCGGATGTACATGTCGCTCGGGCACGATACCGCCCGACGCCGGATCAGGCTGGCGGGCGTGCCGTTCGGAGCGTGGGCCCGCGCGGTCGCGCCGCCGAGGCCCTGGTCAGGAGCCGCCCGTCAGGTGTCCTGCGCAGCTGCCCGCAGTTGCTGCAACGTCTCCCGGAGTGGCGGCCACAGCTCCTCTGCCAGGTCATCGGGCGGCTCGTCCATGGTCAGCTGGGCGGCGTCGCGGAGGATCACGACGGCCGCGTCGTGCAGCGCCTCGATCGGCGTCACGCCACACGCCACGGCATAGCGCTCGGCGTCGCGCGCCAGCAGCGCGGACGCGACGAAATGGCGGGGGATGTGCGACGTCGCGCCCTCCTCCGTCCGCTCGATCCAGGCACGCAGTTCGTCGGTCATGGTGGCTCCCCGGTGGCGCGACGACGGATCAGGACGGCAAGGCCGCGAAGAAGTCGTTGCCCTTGTCGTCCGTGAGGATGAAGGCCGGGAAGTCCTCCACGTCGATCTCCCAGACGGCCTCCATCCCGAGGTCGGCGAAGTCGATGCACGCCACGCGCGTGATGTGCTCCGCGATCAGCGCCGCCGGGCCGCCCATCGAGCCCAGGTAGAAGCCGCCGTGCCGCTTGCAGGCGTCGGTCACCTGCTGGGTGCGGTTCCCCTTTGCGATCATGATCAGCGAGGCCCCGTGGGACTGGAGCAGGTCCACGTAGCCGTCCATGCGGCCGGCCGTCGTGGGCCCGAACGAGCCGGACGGCCTGCCCGCGGGCGTCTTGGCCGGTCCCGCGTAGTAGACCGGGTGGCGCTTCAGGTACTCGGGCACGCCTGCGCCGGAGTCGATCAGCGCCTTGAACCTCGCGTGGGCGATGTCGCGTGCCACCACGAGCGTGCCGGTCAGCAGCAGCGGCGTCGAGACGGGGTAGCGACTGAGCTCGGCCAGCACCTCGGGCATCGGGCGGTTCAGGTCGATGGGCACTGCCTTCGATGGCGCGCCGCCGCGCAGCTCAGCCGGGATCAGGCGCCCGGGGTCGTGGTCCAGCTCCTCGAGCCAGACACCCTCCCGGTCGATGTGTGCCTTGACGTTGCGATCCGCCACGCACGACACGCCGATCCCGATGGGGCACGACGCGCCGTGACGCGGGAGCCGGATCACCCGGACGTCGAGGGCGAAGTGCTTGCCGCCGAACTGCGCCCCGAGCCCCAGATGGTTGGCTGCCTCGAGGAGGCGCTGCTCGAACTCGGGCACGCGGAAGGCCCGTCCAGCCGATCCGCCCTCCGTCGGCAGGCCGTCGTAATAGCCGGTCGAGGCGAGCTTCACGGTCTTCAGGCACGCCTCCGCCGAGGTCCCGCCCACGACGATCGCGATGTGATATGGGGGGCACGCGGCCGTCCCCAGCTGGCGCATCTTCTCGACCAGGAACGGCTCGAGCGCCGCGGGGTCGAGCCGGGCGCGGGTCTCCTGCCAGAGCATGGTCTTGTTGGCCGACCCGCCGCCCTTGGCCGTGAACAGGAAGTCGTACCGTGCGCCCGGCACGGCGGCGATGTCGATCTGCGCTGGCAGGTTGTCGCCCGTGTTCTGCTCGTCGTAGAGCGTCAGCGCGCTCGTCTGCGAGTACCGCAGGTTCTCCGTGTGGTACGTCTCCCACGCGCCACGGGCCAGCCACTCCGCGTCGTCCACGCCGGTCCAGACCTGCTGGCCCTTCCGGGCGAACACGGTCGCCGTGCCCGTGTCCTGGCACAGCGGGAGCACGCCGTGCGCGGCAATCTGGGCGTTGCGGAGGAGGGCCAGGGCGACGGTGCGGTCGTTGTCCGACGACTCGGGGTCCGCGAGGATGGCAGCGACCTGCTCGTTGTGCCGGGGTCGCAGGAAGAACGAGCACTCCCGCAGCGCCTCGCGGGCGAGGTTCGTGAGGACCTCGGGCTCGACCTTGACGATCTCGCGGCCCTCGAAGCTGGTGACCGAGATCCCGTCGCTGCCCAGCAGGCGATAGGAGGTCGTGTCGGCCCCCAGCGGGAGCGGATCGGTATAGACGAACGCATCGGCGGCCACGTCGGGGCTCCTTTCGCGGACCGGTCTTCACGTGCGCGCCCGGCGCGGAACCTGGCGCTGGTCCTTGCGCGATCGGCCGTGCCTATTCTCGCGCCTGCACCCGCGGCACGCGGGACGTTTCGCGCATCCACCCTGGGTCCGCCGCCGGTCCCCGAGCGACCGGATCCGCGCCCGGCTGGGAGTCCCCGGGACCCCGGCGCCGTGCATCGTGCCCGGGGGTAC
>JAKAHX010000338.1 GCA_021814735.1 Chloroflexota bacterium
GCCGCGTCGGGCGCGCGGTCTTCGGCACCATCGAGATCATCGAGGACCTCGTGGAGTCCGGGCGCTCGGTCCTGATCATGGGCCGGCCGGGGATCGGCAAGACCACCATGCTGCGCGAGGCGGCGCGCGTCCTCGCCGACGACCTGGACAAGCGCGTCGTGGTGGTGGACACCTCGAACGAGATCGCCGGGGATGGCGATATCCCGCACCCGGGGATCGGGCGCGCCCGGCGCATGCAGGTGCCCACCCCGGCGCTGCAGCACGCCGTGATGATCGAGGCCGTGGAGAACCACATGCCGCAGGTCATCGTGATCGACGAGATCGGCACCGAACTCGAGGCGATGGCGGCCCGGACGATCGCCGAGCGCGGTGTCCAGCTGATCGGCACGGCCCACGGCAACACGCTCGACAACCTGATGCTGAACCCCACCCTCTCCGACCTGATCGGCGGGATCCAGAGCGTCACCCTTGGCGACGAGGAGGCCCGACGGCGCCGGACGCAGAAGAGTGTCCTGGAGCGCAAGGCGCCGCCCACCTTCGACGTCGTGGTGGAGATCCAGGACCGCGACCGGGTCATCGTCCACGCGGACGTGGCGGAGACGGTCGACGCGATGCTGCGCGGCGACCCGGTGGCCCCCGAGCTGCGCTGGCGCGACGAGGGCGGCGTGCATCGCTCGCAGTCGCGGCCGCGCCCCCGCCCGGCACAGGGCGTGGCGGACCGCTTCGCCGGACTGGTCGGCACGGGCCAGGGCGGGTGGCGCCCCGAACCTGGCTGGCGCGGGGAGACCGAGTATCGGACGGGCACCTGGCGCGAGCCGGAACCGGGCTACCGGCCCGGGTACCGTCCCGGCACGTCGGGCGGGTGGCGGGCATCGCGCGGACGCGACACCGGTCGCACGCCGCGGGGATCGTCGGCCGACACCGCCCCCGGACCATCGTCGGCGGGCGACGCGGGCCGAGGAGCGTTCGACACCGACCGGGATGCCTACTTCGCGACGCTGGGCGAGCCCGGCGGGGCCTTCCGGTCGGGGGAGATCGCGGACCGCGGCCCGCTGGAGCGGGGCTCGGTGGGGGCGTTGCCGGAGCAGCGTGCGAGGGATGCCCGTGAACTGGAGCGTCACCGCGCCTGGCGCGAGGCCGCGGCGCGCGCCCTGGAGGTGAGCGCCGGCGACACGGAGCAGGAGGCGCCGGCCCGCAGCGAGCGCGAGGGCACGGATGACCTGACGGCGCCGCGCCCGGTCGCCGCGACAGCGCCCGCTGCCGGGGTCGCGGCCGGGGACGAGGCGGAGGACGAGATCACGGAGACAGACGACGAGACGGAGTCCGGCCCGGCAGGGACGGCCCGCTTCGACCGGCTCGGCTCCCGCGCGCCCGACGGCTATGCCACCTCGCTCCCGACGATCCGGGTGCTCGGGTTCGGGATCAGCCGCAAGAAGCTGGAGCAGTCCATCCGCGAGCTGCAGCTCCCGGTGGTGGTGGTGCAGGACGTCGAGGAGGCGGAGGTGGTCATCACGCTCCGCAACTACTACCGGCAGAAGCCGCCGGCGCTCCGGGACGCGGAGGACCGGACACTCCCCATCTACGTGCTGAAGTCGAACACCATCATCCAGATGGAAGCCTGTCTGACCTCGCTCTACGCGATCCAGGTGGATCCCCGGGAGGCCGCTCTCCGGGAGACCGAGGAGGCGATCGGGCTGGTCCTCAACGAGTCGCGGCCGATCGAGCTGTCGCCGCAGAACGCCTACATCCGGCGGCTCCAGCACCAGATGGCCGAGCGGGCCAACGTGGTCTCGCAGTCGCGGGGCCGGGAGCCGTACCGGCGCGTCAGGCTGTACCCGGACAAGGTGCGCGCCTGGCGGTAGACGACAGTCCAGGTGCGGGCTCGGCCGCAGCGACCGGGCGCCTGCCGCGGCCTGCCAGCCGGTAGACTCCCGACACCATGATCGAGGGCAGGCGGCGGGGCCGGTTTATCACGTTCGAGGGACCCGATGGCTCCGGCAAGTCGACGCAGGCGGAGCGCCTCGCTGCGGTGCTTCGCGCCGACGGCCTGGACGTGGTCCTCACGCGCGAGCCGGGCGGGACCCCGCTCGGCGAGCGGGTCCGGGCGGTCCTCCTCGACCGCGACGCCGCCGGCCGCCACTCTCCCAGGGCGGACGCGCTGCTCTTCAGCGCGGCGCGCGCCCAGCACGTCGACGACGTGATCGAGCCGGCACTCGTGCGCGGTGCGGTGGTGGTGTGCGACCGGTACGCGGATTCGACGGCCGCCTACCAGGGCTACGGGAGCGGGCTCTCGCTCGACGAGTTGCGTAGGCTGGAGGCGTTCGCGACGCGCGGGCTGCGGCCTGACCTGGTGATCCTGCTGGACTTGTCCGTCACGGCCGGGATGGGGCGGCGACTGGCGGGAGAGCCGGGGAGCGTCAACCGCTTCGAGTCCCCGGAAGCGTTCGACGCCGCGTTCCACGAGCGGGTGCGGGCGGGATTCCTCGCATTGGCCGCCGCGGATCCCGCGCGGTGGCGCGTGGTGGACGCCGATCGACCGGCGGACGAGATCGCGCAGGACGTCGTCGCCCTGGTGCGCGCGTTCCTCGGGAGCGTCCCGGAGCGGCGCTGAGACCGCCGGTTCGCGCCGGGGGTCCGGCCCGGGGGTCCGGCCCGGGGGTCCGGCCCGGGCCCGACCGGACTCCTCCCGGCTTCAGCCTTCGTCGGACGCGACAGCGGTGCGCCAGGTCCCGGGTCTCGCCCACGTGCCGGGACGCATGCCCGGCGTCAGCCCGCTGCGGCGACCGTGCCGCCCTGCTCGCGGGCCGCGGCGAGCGCGCGTTCCGCGGCGTCGATCAGTTCGTCGGGGCTGGCTCCGTTGGCGGGGAACGAGGCCAC
>JAKAHX010000339.1 GCA_021814735.1 Chloroflexota bacterium
GCGACCAACCTGCTCCGCGTGGCGGCGCCCGGCCGCGCGCTCAGGGTCGTGGACCGGCGGCGGCTCCGCGTGGCCATGGAGGCGCTGCTCGCCGAGCCGTCCGCGGACCTGGCGGTCCGGTGCGCGATCCGCCCGGAGCGCGCGCGGATACTGCCCGGCGGCGCGGCACTGGTGGAGGCGTTCCTCGACCGGTACGGCCTGCGAAGCGCGGCGGTGTCGATCGCGAGCATCCGCGAAGGCGCGATCCTGGCGGTCGCGGCCGGCGGTGCCTCCTGGCGGGAGCGGCTGGCGGACCTCGTCGCCGGCGACTGACCGCCGCATATCCCAGGGTGCACCGTCGCGGATCGCCCGCGGCACGCGATACCATTTCGTCGTGGCCCGCACGCTGCTCGTCGTCGACGACGAGTCCATCCTGCGCGAGACGCTCGAGTACAACCTCGTCCGAGACGGGTACCGCGTCGTCACGGCCGCCGACGGTCGTGAGGCGCTGGCCCGCTTCGCGGAGGAGCGGCCGGACCTGGTCGTGCTGGACGTGATGCTGCCGGAGGTCTCCGGGCTGGACGTATGCAGCGCGATCCGCCGCGACTCGGACGTGCCGATCCTGATGCTGACCGCCAAGGATTCGGAGATCGACAAGGTGGTGGGGCTCGAGCTCGGCGCGGACGACTACCTGACCAAACCCTTCGGGCTCCGGGAGTTGCAGGCCCGCATCCGGGCGCTGCTTCGCCGCACCGAGGCCCGGCGCCCCGGCGATGACTGGGTGGCACGCGTCGTCGGCGAGGCGCCGGGGAGCGCCGACGACGGCACGCGGCCGTCCCAGGTGACCACGCCAGCCGTCCCCGGTCAGCCGGGACACGGCCAGCGCCAGGTCCTGCCCGGGGCCGTGGCGCGCACCGCCTCTCCCGCGACCCCCGCCACCGAGGAGTGGCTCGATCGGGTGCTCGTCGACCTCGCCGGCCACCGGCTGGTCCGCGATGGCGAGGAGTTGCCGGTGACCGCGCGGGCATTCGAGCTCCTCGCGTTCCTGATGCGCCATCCGGGCCAGGTCTTCACGCGCGAGCAGCTGCTCGACCGCGTGTGGGGCTACGAGTACCCGGGCGAGACCCGAACGGTCGACGTGCACGTGCACCAGCTGCGGAGCCTGATCGAGGAGGACTCTGCCGAGCCGCGCTTCCTGCACACGGTGCGCGGGGTGGGGTACGTGTTCCGGCGGCCCGGCACGTGAGCGGCGCTGCCCGGCGCATGCGCGCGCCCGCCCCGAACGACCCTCCGGCGACATCGCCGTGACGCTGGAACTGGTCGCGATCGGGACGGCCGGCATCGTGCTCGGCCTCGTGGCCGGTGTCGCGATCAGCCGGAGGATGGCGATCGCGCGGATCCGCGGGATCCTCGGAACGGCCCGCGCTGGAGCGCTCGGGGCAGCCGAGCGCGCCCTGGCCGAGGAGCGGGCCCGATCCGAGGAGCGGGCGCGGCTCGACGCGGAGGACCTGGTGTACCTGACCGGGCTGGTCGGTTCCGGGATCCTCCGGCTCGACGAGGACCTGGTCGTGACATCGGCCAACCGTGCCGCGCACGTCTACCTGGACGTCCCCCAGGGGGAGCTGGTCGGCCGGCGGGTCCCGTCGCGTCCCGGTGGTCGTCCAGACGACCCGGGGGGCGGCGATGGTACCGGCCTGGGCGACGTGCGCCTCGATGCGGTCGCCCGCACCGCGCTGCGGAACGGCGCGGCGGCCGACGAGATCCCGGTCGGGGGCGCGGATGGCCGGACGATCGCGATCCGGGCCCGGCGCTCGCCGCGCGAGGGCATCTGGGTCGTGCTCGAGGATCTCTCGGAACTCCGCAGGTTGCAGCGGATCCGGACCGAGTTCATCGACAACCTGTCCCACGAGCTTCGCACGCCCTTGACGACCGTGCGCCTCCTGACGGAGACCCTGGCGCGCGACCTCGAGGAGATGGACGTGCCGGACCGGGTCGTCGATGTCGTCGAGAAGATCGACGTGGAGACCGGGCACCTGGTCCAGATGGCGACCGAGCTGCTCGACCTGGCGAAGATCGAGCAGGGCAGCGGCCCGCCGCTCTACATCGACGACGTGCCGGTCGCGCCTGTCGTGCGCAGCGCGATCGATCGCCTCGCCCTGTTCGCGGAGCGCCAGGGCGTGCGCCTGCGCGCCGAGATCGATCCGGACGTGCCGACGGTGCTGGGAGACCCGGAGCGGCTGGGCCAGATGCTCATCAACCTCGTGCACAACGCGATCAAGTTCTCGCCCGGTGGCGGCGACGTGATCGTGCGGGCGCGCCACGAGCGCGCGCCGGCCGCGGAGGAACCGTTCCTGGGTGCCGGACCCGCGCAGGTCGGGACGCAGTCCGCCCCTGCCGAGACGGCATCGGTTCCCAGGGACGCGGTCTCCGCTCCAGCGGGGACGTCGCCGGTCCTCGCGGGGACGCAGTCGGCCCTCGCAGAATCGCCATCGTTCCCCGCGGACGCGATCTCCGCCCCGGCGGGGACACGGCCGGCCCTCGCAGGGTCACCGTCGGCCACACCGGGCGCGGTGCCGATCGCGACTCCCGCGCAGGCGGCCACACCGGGCGCCGTACCGATCGCCGCATCGACCGTGGCCGCGCCGGGTTCGCCCCTGCCGGGTCCGGCCGGCACCGTGGTGCTCGAGGTGGAGGACCATGGCGTGGGCATCCCTGCCGCCGATGTCCCGCGCGTCTTCGAGCGTTTCTACAAGGTGGACAAGGCGCGCGTCCGGGGAGGCGGGGGGACGGGCCTCGGGCTCGCGATCGTGCGGCACATCGCCGAGGATCACGGCGGAGAGGTCTCGGTGGAGAGTGTGGAGGGGGTCGGATCGACGTTCCGCGTTCG
>JAKAHX010000340.1 GCA_021814735.1 Chloroflexota bacterium
GCTCGGCGATGGCGCGGACGACCCGCTCGCCCGGCGCATCGGCCAGGGCTCCGGCCAGCAGCGGCAGGACATGCTGTGACGCCCAGTCCCAGGTGACCGGCCGAGGCATCCGCCGCGACGCCTGCCGCAGCGCCCGGATCTCCGCCGCGAGCTCCCGCGCGATCCCGGCCATGTCCCGGGTGTGGGGGGCGGGGCGGGTATCGAACATCCAGAGAGCATGCGCCCCGGGCATTCACTGCCACTTATCCGGATCGGTCATCCGCACCGGCGGGGCAGGCCGCGGGACCGGGGCCACGTCGGGCCGAACAGCACCGGTCGGGCGGGGGTTCGCTCGCTAGATTGGACCGGGGCGGGCCGGTCCCGGACTGGCCGCGTCACGCAACCGGGTCAGGGAACAGGATAGTTGCCGCGGCACCGCGAACGAGGCGCGCGATGCAGTTCACGCTGAACGGGCGGTCGGTCGAGACGGAGATCCTGGAGGGTGACAACCTCCTGGATCTGCTCCGGGACCGCTTCGGGCTGCGCTCACCCAAGGACGGCTGCGCTCCGGAGGGCTCCTGCGGGGCCTGCACCGTGCTGGTCGACGGCCGGGCCACCGTCGCCTGCACGCTCGACGCGCGCCGGGTGGCCGGCCGGCACGTCCTGACGCTGGAGGGCCTGGCTCCGGACGTCCGCGAGGCCTGGGCGGACGCGTTCGTGGCCGCAGGGGCAGTGCAGTGCGGCTACTGCACCCCGGGCATGGTCATGAGAGCGGAGGCGCTTGTCGCGCAGAACCCCGACCCCTCGAACGACGAGATCGCCCACGCGCTGGCCGGCAACCTCTGCCGATGCACAGGCTATGCGAGCGTGATCGAGGCGGTCCGTCGCGCCGCGGCGCTGCGCCGTGCTCCCTCGTCATCGCCCACGGGTGGGGACGGGACGGAGGCCGAGCCGTGGACGGCGCCACGGCTGCGAGTCGGGGAGCCCACGCCGACGTGCAGCGGTCGCCGCCTCGTCCTGGGGGAGCAGCTCTTCGTCCGGGACATGACCGTGCCCGGGATGCTGCACGGTGCGCTGCGCTTCTCCGAGCACGCGCGCGCCGTGGTGCGCCGGATCGACACGCGTCGAGCCCGGGAGGTCCCCGGCGTCGTGCTGGTCGCCACCGCCGCCGACGTGCCCGGCCGGCGCTGCCAGGGTCTGCTGACGGCGGACTGGCCCGTGCTCGTGGCCGAGGGCGAACAGGTCCGCTGCGTGGGGGACGTGCTGGCCGCGGTGGCCGCCGAGACGCGGTGGGCGGCCCGGGAGGCGGCGGCGCTCGTCGAGGTGGACTATGAGGTCCTGGAGCCCCTGACCACCCCGGAGGCCGCGCTGGCCGCGGGGACCGCGCCGCTGCACCCGGGCGGCAACCTGCTCGCGGTCTCGGTGGTCCGGCACGGTGACGCGGACGCGGTGCTGGCCGGGGCGGACCACGTGGTCACGGAGACGTTCCGCACCGGAGCGGTGGACCACGCGTTCCTGGAACCGGAAGCCTGCCTGGCGATGCCGTCCGGGTTTGCGGGTCCGGTGGAGACCCGCGCGTGCGACACGCCCGTCGAGAGCCGGCCTCCGGCCGCCGGCCAGCTGCTGGAGCGGTACCCGGAGGCGGCGCACGGCCGGGCGAGTGGTCACCTGGCCACCCCGCCCGTGCCACGACCGGAGGGCGAGCGGCCGGATATCGCCGACGCCGCACCCGGGCTGCGGGTCTACTCCCAGGGACAGGGCGCATGGGAAGACCGCCGCCAGATCGCCTCGCTGCTGGGGCTGCCGGAGGCCGCGGTGCGGGTAACGCAGGTCCCCACCGGCGGCGCGTTCGGCGGCAGGCAGGACCTGGGCGTCCAGGGGCAGACCGCGCTGCTCGCGTATCTCACCGGCCGGCCGGTGCATCTGGCCCTCACTCGACGCGAGAGCATCCGCCTGCACCCGAAGCGCCATGCGCTGACCATGACGTACACCGTGGGGTGCGATTCCGAGGGACATCTCCTGGCGGTGCGCGCGCGGATCGTCGGCGACACCGGCGCGTACGCCAGCGCGGCCGCTCGGGTGGTGGAGCGCGCGGCCAGTCACGCCTGCGGCGCCTACCGCGTGCCGAACGTGGACGTGGAGGCGCGTGCCGTCTACACGAACAACCCGCCGGCCGGCGCCATGCGCGGATCCGGCGTGATGGAGGTCACGTTCGCACTGGAGGGGATCCTGGACCGGCTGGCGGAGCGGGTGGGGATCGACGGATGGGAGATCCGCTGGCGCAACGCGCTCGAGGCGGGGGACCGGTTCGGCACGGGACAGCGCCTCGGTCCGGGGGTTGGCGTGAAGCGGACGCTCCTGGCGGTCCGCGACGCCTATCGGTCGGCCCGGTTCGCGGGGATTGCCTGCGCTGCGACGAACGTCGGCATCGGCAACGGCGTGGTGGAGCGCGGCCGCGCGATCCTGCGGCCGGAGGCCGACGGGACCGTGACGCTCTTCCACCCCTGGACGGAGATGGGCCAGGGCGTCCACACGGTCTTCCGGCAGATCGTGTCCGACGAGCTCGGGATCCCCGGTGACCGGGTGCGCATCGTGGTCGACACCGAGCGCGAGCTGGACAGCGGGCAGACCACCGCATCCCGGGCGACGACGCTGGGCGGCCGGGCCGTCCTGGACGCGGTGCGCCGGCTTGCGGCGGCCCTGGGTGGTGGACGGCTCGAGGATCTCGCCGGCCGCGAGTTCGCCGGTGAGTTCGTGGTGGACTGGACCACGCCACGCGATGCGGACGAGCCGGTGACGTACCTCGCCTACGGCTGGGCCACGCAGGTAGTGGTGCTGGACCAGGCCGGCCGGCTGGAGCGCGTGATCGCCGCCCACGACG
>JAKAHX010000341.1 GCA_021814735.1 Chloroflexota bacterium
GCGACTGCTGGCCGAGCGCGCCGGGATCGCCTCGATCTCCCGGGAGGAAAGCGATCTCGTCTTCCGCTTCCCGCCCGACTGGTCGCGCGCGGCGGTGGTGCGCGCGTTGCAGGCGCCCGGCTGGCGCCCGGCCGGCCTCGCGCCGGGTTCGCTACGGGTGGCCTCCAACCAGGTGCGTGTCCGCATCGGGCGGACCGCCCAGATCTGGGACGCGGCACGCGTGATCATCGAGCAGCTGGCTGCCGCCGCCGATGCGGATGCGGCCGCTCCCGGCGCGTCGGGGGCGCGACCGCCGAACGGCCCGGGGACGGCACGGTCCGGCGCCCCCGGTGCCGTCGCCGGCCCCGGTGCAACCGTGAGGACGCCCCGCTGAGCGGGCCTCCTCACGCCTCGGTGAAGCGGTATCCCAGCCCGTACTCGGTGGCGATGAACCGCCGGTCCGGCGCGGCGGAGGCGAGCTTCGCGCGCAGGTTGCGCATGGTGACGCGCAGCAGCTGCGTCTCCTCGCCGTAGGCCGGCCCCCAGACGGCCTGGAGCAGTTCGCGGTGCCCCACCAGCTCGCCGGGACGCTCAGCGAGGTGCTGCAGCAGGCGGAACTCCGTGGGCGTGAGGTGGATCTCCATCCCCTGCACCAGGACACGGTGACTGCGGGGATGGATGTGGACGGCCCCCCGCATCAGGATCCCCGGGTCGTCCGTGCCCGGCGTGCGTGCCCTCGCCCGTCGCAGCGCCGCCTGGATGCGGGCGATGAGTTCGGGGAAGCTGACCGGCTTGTTCATGTAATCGTCCGCGCCTGCCTGCAGGCCGCGGATCCGGTCCGCTTCGGCTCCGAGGGCAGTCACCATCAGGACCGGGACCTGGCTCACGGACCGGATCCGCTCGATGATCTCCCAGCCGTCCGGCCCGGGCAGCCCGATGTCGAGGAGGACCAGGTCGGCGCCCTGCTCCTCGAACAGCCGGAGCGCTTCCCAGCCGTCGGATGCCACGAGGGTCTGCCAGCCGTGCCGGTCGATCCACAGCCTCAGCAGCTCCGCGAACTCGGGCTGGTCCTCCACGATCAGGATCCGTTCGGCACGCGACTCGATCACGGGCGCTCCTCCCGGACCGGGCCACGGGACCGGCGCGGACGTGCCGTGGTCGCCACGGGCAGGGTGAAGGAGATCGAGGCCCCGGACGCCCGGTCGTCCACCCAGATCCGCCCGCCGTGTGCCTCCACCAGGCGACGACAGACGTACAGTCCGAGCCCGCTTCCCGGGACCGAGTCACGCTGGGCGCGTCGCCCCCGGTAGAAGCGCTCGAAGACCTGCTCGCGCTCGGCTGGGTCGATCCCCTCGCCGCTGTCCTCGACGCTCACCACCACGGACCCGTCCTCGAGGCGAGCCCGGACCTGGACGGGACCCGCGGCACCGCCGTACTTGGCGGCGTTGGCCAGGAGGTTGGAGAGCACCTGCGCGATCCGGTCGGCGTCGACGTAGGCCGCGGGAAGGTCCCCCGGCACGGCGAGCTCGATGGGCGGCATCCCCGGCGCATCCGCGAAGTCGGCCACCACCCGGGCAATGAGCGTGTCCAGGGGCGTGGGCCGCCGACGCAGCGCGATCCGGTCGCTCTCGAGATGGGCGACGTCCAGGATCTCGTTCACCAGTGCCGTCAGGCGCGCGGCCGCCTTGCCGATCCCCTCGACCGAACGCCGGCGGGCGGCCTCGTCCAGGTCCAGCCCGAGCAGCGTGTCCACGTAGGCGCTGATGAGCGCCAGGGGCGTCCGGAGGTCGTGCGAGACGGCCGCCACGAAGTTCGAACGCAGCTCGTCGAGCGCCCGCGCGGCCCGCAGGTCGTGCATCACGGCCACTGCGCCGGCGCCCGGATCGGCCATCCGGGCGTACGAGACGACGACCGGGATCTCCTCGCCTCCGTGCCCGATGATCGTCTGCTCTCGCCCGGCGATCGGAGGCGCGCCCGCCAGCACCTCTTCGAAGGGGCAGCGGGACCCGCACCGCAACTGCCCAGCGGGCCGGCCCTCCTCCTGCCGGCTCGCGCCGCGCGCATGGCCATGTGGATCGGCCGCGCGTCGGCATCCCAGCAGGTCGACGCACGGCGCGGGCAGGTCGTCGGGCGGCACGTCCAGCATGGTGCTGGCGGCGCGGTTCAGCCGGACCACCATGCGGTGCTCGTCCACCGCCACGATCGCGTCGCTGGCGCCATCGAGGATGGCCGACAGGGTCGCGCGTTCCTGGGCGAGGGCCTCGCGCAGCTGTGCCGCCCGGAAGGCGATCGCCAGTTCGTGGCGGACGCGTGGCAGGAAGTGCGGTGGTTCCGGCGACGGGCCGGTCGGCCGCCAGCCGAGCGCGACGAAGCCGACGGTCCGGACCTCGAACGTGGCCCCCGCGTCGCGGCTCTCCTCCAGGGTGACGCCGACCCACCCGGTCGCCCGGCACCAGGCCGCCGCCGCCGCGGCATCCGGGAGCGTGCGAGGAATCCCGCCCGGGCCGGCGATCTCCTCGCGGACGTCCGGCGCCTCGCCCACGGAGGCCATCAGGACCAGCGGCCCACCCCCCGGCGGCGTGAGCCAGAGCGCCCCCTCGGGCGCGCCGTCGTGGCGCAGCAGCTCGTCGAGCACGGCCGAGGCCATCTCCGAGACGGCCGCGCCGGAGGCGAGCAGCTGGCTCAGCTGGTACTGGGCGAACATGGTGTCCGCCTCGCGCTGGGCGTCCTCGAAGGACCGCCAGCGGTCGGCCTCGAGCGCGGCCATCCGAGCGGCGCTCGCGCGCCGGTCGCCCTGCCGGCGGCGTTCGGCAAGGCCCGGTCGGGGGGAGGCGCCCGAGGCGGGCGGAGGGGCGCTCATCCGGTCTCGGTGGCCCGCGT
>JAKAHX010000342.1 GCA_021814735.1 Chloroflexota bacterium
CGTTGCGGGTCCCGACCTTGGAGAAGGACCCCGGCCCGTCGGGCTGTTGCCACTCCGCCCCCACGATCAGCTCGTCGGGGGCTAGGGCGTTCCGCTTCGGCCCCACCAGGAACGCGTGCCACGGGATCCGCCGGGTGCCCGCGGCCGAGGCGACCAGCACGTCCGCGTCGTAGATGGCGAGCACGGGCAGCGAGTCGCCCGCGGGCGACGCAGTGCCCAGGTTGCCGCCCACCGTCCCGCGGTTGCGGATCTGGGGCGATCCCACGGTGCGGGCGGCCTGCGCCAGCGCCGGGTGGTCGGCCAGCTCGCGAATGATGCGCGCGTAGGGCACCCCGGCGCCGAGGATGACACGGCCGTCCTCCCGGCGGATCTGCTGCAGTTCCGGCAGCCGCGAGATGTCGAGGAACGCCTCCGGCCGGCGCCGCCCGAAGTTGAGCTCGACCATCAGGTCCGTGCCGCCCGCGATCGGGATCGCCTCGGGATGCGCCGCTCGCACCTCGAGCGCTTCGTCCAACGACGACGGGCGGAAGACCTCCACGGCTCAGTACCTCCCTCCCACGGGCGCAACGTCCGTGGCCGGCACGGTGCGCCGCGGGTCCAGGACCGGACACCCGCAAGCGGCCTGCAAGTGCCCACCAACCTCATGCATGGCCATCATCCCCCGCGCTGGCGGCATGTCCGCCGCGGTGCGCCAGCCTCGGGACCGCCGCCCGCGCGGCGGCCGAGTCGCGCATGGGGAGCCGCGTGCGGCGCACCCCGTCGAAGGCATACAGCGCGCCGGCCACGGCGCCTGCGGTGGGAACGAGCGCGATCTCCCCGACGCCCTTCGCCCCGTACGGCCCGTACGGGCTCGGTTCCTCGATGAAGATGACCTCCACGGGCGGCATGCCCGATGGCGGAATGATCCCGAGCGACTTGAGGGTCGTGGTCACAGGGGCGCCGTCGCGCACGACGAACTCCTCGGTGAGCGAGTGGCCCAGCCCCATGTGGACGCCGCCCTCGATCTGGCCCTCCAGGAGGGTCGGGTTCAGCACCCTGCCCACGTCGTGCGCCGCCACCACCTTCGCGATGCGCCCATCGTCGTCCAGGATCACCACCTGCGTCGCCCATCCGTAGGCGAAGTGGGTCACCGGGTTCTCGATCGACATGTCGTCGGGCGAGGTCGTCCAGTCCACCTTGACCTCGCCGTAGAACTCGCGGCCCGCCAGCGACTCCAGCGGACGGTCTCCCAGCTCGGCGCGCAGCTTCGCCGCCGCGTCGATCACCGCGCGCCCGCCGAGCATGGTGGCCCGGGAGGCGGTCGTCTGGCCGGTGTCCAGCTCGTACTGCGTGGTCACCTGGACGCTGATCCGGTTCGGAGCGATGCCCAGTTCCTCGCAGGCGATCTGCGCCAGGACCGTGTCCACGCCCTGCCCCATCTCCGTCCAGGAGTGGAACAGCGACAGGGTGCCGTCCGCCTCCGGTCGGAGGATGGCCCGGCCGAACTCGGTCATCCCGTTGCCGACGCCCGAGTTCTTCGCCGCGCAGGCAATCCCCGCGTAGCGCGCGCCACGGTAGGCGTCACGGACCGCGAGCAGTGTCTGCCGGAGGCCCACCCCGGGCCCCAGCAGCTGACCGGTGCCGAACCGATCGCCCTCGGCCAGGGCGTTGCGCCAGCGCATCTCCCAGCCGTCGATCCCCACGCGCTCGGCGAGCCGGTCCAGCATGCCCTCCATCGCGAAGTTCGCCTGGTTCGCGCCGAACCCGCGCATCGCGCCACAGGGCGGGTTGTTGGTGTAGACCGCGCGGGCCTCCACGTCCACGTTGGGGACCCTGTACGCGCTGCAGGCATGCCCCGCGGCCCGCTCCAGCACCTTGGCGCCCACGCTCGCGTAGGCGCCCGTGTCACCGACCAGGCGCGCGCGGACGGCCAGCAGGTGCCCCTCCGCGTCGCAGCCGACCGTGTACTCCATGGTGATCGGGTGCCGCTTGACGTGGAAACGGAGGCTCTCGGCGCGGCTCAGCGTGATCCGGGCGGGACGGCCCGTCATGCGCGCGAGCAGCGCGGCATGGCACTGGACGTTGAGGTCTTCCTTCGCACCGAACGCGCCGCCGGCCGAGACGAGGGTGACCCGGACCCGGTCCTCGGGCTCTCCCAGGAAGGACGCGATCTGGCGGCGATCCTCCCAGATCCCCTGCCCCTGGGAGTAGACCTCGATGCTGCCGTCTTCCTGGGGCACGGCCAGCGAGGACTCGGGCTCCAGGAACGCGTGCTCGATGAACTGGGTCCGGAAGGTCTCGCTCAGCACGTGCGCCGCCGAGGCAAGGGCCTTGTCGACGTCGCCGCGCCGGATGCGCGACACCGACAGGACGTTGCCGCCCGGCTGCAGGACGGGGGCGCCGGGCCGCATCGCCTCGAAGGGGTCGGTGACCGGCTCCAGCACCTCGTACTCGACCTCGATGAGCGACGCAGCCTCGCGCGCGACATACCGTGATTCGGCCGCCACGGCGGCCAGGATGTCGCCGACGTACGAGGTCTCCTCGCCTTCGGCGATGAACTGGCGCCAGTCGCGCGTGATCGCGCCCTGGGTGCGCTCCCCGGGGACGTCCCGCCACGTCGCCACCGCGACGACTCCCGGGAGGGCGCGGGCCTTCGAGACGTCGATGCGGATCACCCGCGCCCGGGGATGGTCGGAGAACCGGACGGCGCCGTGGAGCAGGCCGGCCGGTGCCATGTCGTTGACGTAGGGCTTGTCGCCGAGGGCCAGCTCGCGGCCCCGGTACCGGGCGGTGCGGGAGCCCACGCGCCCGCTGGTGTCGATCTCGGGCAACGGCGCCCCGCGACGCGCGGCGGCGGCGAGCTGCCCGGCGTCGATGATC
>JAKAHX010000343.1 GCA_021814735.1 Chloroflexota bacterium
GGGACGTGGGTCCGCGCCCATCCCGGCCGTGAACTTGACCAACGCTCGTGTGGTGAACGCGAGGCGGGGGTGCCCGTACCACCGAAGGGGCTACCACGCGGTCGGCTTCGAGATTCGCATCTCTGCGCTGTCTTGCAGGCAAGATTCGTCGCATTGACCGCGGCGCCAGTCCTCTTGTCGCGGCCGACCGCCCGGCGCCGAGCCTTGGGCCTGCTCCGCGCCCGCCCGGCGTTCACCCGGTGAGCATCGGGCAACTTCGGCCCAAGGCCCCGCCGGGGTCCCTCAGGTGTTGCGCCGGCGAGCTCCGCGGGCAAGCACACGCGGGCACGGACACGCGGGGGAGCACGCACCGGCGGGCACGGGCCACCAGGCGCGCTCGGGCCAGCACGCGCCAACGGTGGCACCCGCGCGGGTGGCAGAGCCCGGCACGGGAAGGAGGCCTCACGGTGCCATGCCCTAGCATTAGCGCGTGACCCCCGAGCTCGAGGCGACGCTCGCGCGCCTTCCCGACCATCCCGGCGTGTACCTGTTCAAGGACGCCTCCGGGACGGTGCTGTACGTGGGGAAGGCCCAGAGCCTGCGCCACCGCGTCCGCAGCTACTGGCAGCGCCGTGGGGCACGCGGTGGCAGCTGGGGCGTCTTCTCGGTGGACCAGGTTGTCTCCGTCGAGTGGACCCTCACCGATACTGTCAGCGAGGCGCTGCTCCTCGAAGCCAACCTGATCAAGCGCCACCAGCCCACGTACAACGCGCGTCTCAAGGACGACAAGAGCTACCCCTTCATCAAGGTGACGCTGGCGGACGACTTTCCGCGCATCGAGCGGACCCGCCGACTGGTCCAGGACGGCAGCCGCTACTTCGGGCCATACGCGTCGGTGACGAGCGTGGACAGCGCGATGGACCTGATCCGCCGGCTGTTCCCGTTCCGCACCTGCACGATCCCCATCCGCGACGGCGAACGGGCGCTCGCGCGGCCCTGCCTCCTGTACGACATCAAGCGCTGCCAGGGCCCCTGCATCGGGGCCATCTCCAGGACCAGCTACCGGCACGACATCGACCAGGTGATGCTCTTCCTCGACGGTCGGCAGGAGCAGGTGGCGCGTCACCTGCGCCGCAAGATGGAGACCGCCTCGGAGGCGCTCGACTACGAGCGCGCTGCCGCCCTGCGCGACCAGCTGCGGGCCGTGGAGCGCACCACCGAGAGCCAGAAGATGGCTGCGTACGCCCGCACGCAGCAGGACGTGCTGGGGGTGGCGCGCGGGGCAGGGGAGGCGGCCATCCAGCTCTTCGTGGTCCGCGGCGGACGCATGGTGGGGCGCGACGTGTTCACCATGGTCAGCCGCTCCGAGGTCCCCGACGACGAGGTGCTGGCCGCGTTCGTCAAGCAGTACTACGCCACGGCGGCGTCCATTCCCCCGATCGTGCTGGTGCCGCTTCGGCCGGCCGACGCCGACGACCTGGCGGCGTTCCTGTCCGAGCGCCGGGGGAGCCGCGTGGTACTCACGGTTCCGCAGCGCGGGGAGAAGAGGGAACTGGTCGCCCTCGCCTCGCGCAACGCCGAGGAGGCGCTGGCCCGGGAGCGTGCCCGCCGGCTCGCCGACCACGGTGCGCTCCTCGCGGCGCTCGAGGAGCTCGCGGAGGCGCTCGGGCTGCCGGCGGTGCCGGTGCGGGTGGAGTGCTACGACATCAGCACGATCCAGGGCAGCGACACGGTGGGGAGCATGGTGGTGTTCGTCGACGGGAAGCCCGCGACGGACCAGTACCGCCGCTTCCGGATCCGGACGGTGGAGGGGACCGACGACTTCGCCAGCCACCGGGAGGTGCTGCGCCGGCGCTTCCGGCGCGCCGCGCTCGAGGCGGAGGAGCGCTCGGACGACGCCGAGCTGCGCTGGCGCATGCCCGACCTGGTGCTGATCGATGGCGGCAAGGGGCAGGTGTCGGCGGCCAAGGAGGTGCTCGACGAGCTTGGGTTGCACGACCTGCCGCTGGCCGGGATCGCGAAGCAGCGCGAGGAGCTCTTCCTGCCGGGGAGCCGCGACCCGATCGTGCTGCCCGGAACGTCGCCGGCCCTGCACCTGGTGCAGCGGCTCCGGGACGAGGCGCACCGGTTCGCGATCACGTACCACCGGAACCTGCGGGGGAAGCGCCAGACGCGCTCCGCGTTCGACGAGGTGCCGGGCCTCGGCCCCAAGCGCCGCCGGGCGCTGCTGCGGGCGTTCGGTTCGGTCCGGCGGATCCGCGAAGCCTCCGCGGAGGAGATCGCCGCCGTGCCAGGGATCGGCGCCGGCCTCGCCGACCGGGTCCACGAGGCGCTGTCCGCGGGGTGAGCGGGCCGGGGAGCCGGGGCCGGCAGCCCGGGACCGCCGCCGGCCAGGCGGGTGCCGGGCTGCATCCCGGCAGGAGCAGGGGAGCAGAGGCCGCGTGACGCCCATCGCCACCCAACGGGCGCCGGGCCGCACAGGGGCATGAACAGGGGAGCAGAGGTTGCATGACGCCCATCGAGGTGCTCGCGATCGCCGCCGCCGGCGTTGCCGCGGGAACGATCAACACGATCGTCGGGTCGGGGTCGCTCATCACGTTCCCGACCCTGGTCGCGTTCGGCGTGCCCCCGGTGGTGGCCAACGTGTCGAACACCCTGGGGCTGGTGCCGGGCGGGGCGAGCGGGGTGATCGGCTATCGGCGCGAACTCGCGGGCCAGCGACCACGGGCGCTGCGGCTCGGGGTGGCGGCCGTGGCGGGCGGGATCACCGGTGCGATCCTGCTGCTGGCGTTTCCCGCGAGCACGTTCGAGCGCGTGGTGCCGTACCTCATCCTGGTGGCGTGCGCGCTCGTGGCGCTGCAGCCGCGGCTGTCGCG
>JAKAHX010000014.1 GCA_021814735.1 Chloroflexota bacterium
GGCCCCGCCCTTGAGCGAGAGGTACTTCGTGATGGCCGCCGTCAGGGTGGTCTTGCCATGGTCGATGTGACCGATGGTGCCGACGTTGACGTGGGGCTTGGTGCGCTCGAACTTCTTCTTGGCCATCGCGTGCGCTGTCCACTCCTCAGATGGCGGACCGTTCCGCCCGGACAGGGACTGGAGCCCACAATCGGATTCGAACCGATGACCTCTTCCTTACCAAGGAAGTGCTCTGCCGGCTGAGCTATGTGGGCCCGCAGCGGGATTGTTGGTGGGCAGGAGAGGAATCGAACCTCTACAGCCGAAGGCGGCTGATTTACAGTCAGCTGAGCTCACCACCTGCTCAACCTACCCACGGACGACTGCGTTCCCGGGATCGCTCCCGGCGTGGTGAAGAGGCGTCGAACGCAGTTTCCTCTTCGAATGGAGCCGACGACGGGACTCGAACCCGGAACCGGCGGTTTACAAAACCGCTGCTCTACCAATTGAGCTACGTCGGCACGCGAGGCAGGAATCTACAGCAGGGCAGCCCCGCCTGCAACGCGTATCGTACCGGCCGCCCCCGCGAACGGCAAGCGCGCCTCCGGCGACCCCCGGAGGGCCCGCGGACCCGGCCAGGACCCGCAGGGCACGCGCCGCCCCGGCAGCACCACGGCCTCGGGGTTCAGCGCTCCGGCAGGAGCCCGTCGTCGCGGTCGTCGGCGTCGAGGGGCCGCGCGCCCTCCTCCCCGGTGCCCACCGCCGGCGCCTTGCGCCCCGAACGACGAGTCGAGGCGGCCCGGGCAACGCGAGACCGTCCCACCATGGGCGGCGGAGCCTCGTGGGGCGTCTCGTCCGTCGCTGCCTGCGGTGCGGGCTCCGCCCGCTCGGCCGACTCGACCGGAACGGCCGTTCCGGGGATCTCGACGCCTTCGACCGCTGCGATGTGCCCCGTCGGTGCTCCCGGTCCCGTCGGTGCCCCCCGTCCCGCCGGCCCTGCCGGCCCGGTCGGTGCTCCGGGCGCGTCCGGAGGTCCGGTCAGTTCCTCCGGTGCCGCCGGGCCGGCCGGTTCCCCGGGCGCAACCGCCAATCCGCCCCGTACGGCCGGTTCGCCGGGCGCAGCAGCATCCGGGCCTGCCGGTCCGGCGCCGCTGCCGGTTGCGGGCACGCCCTGCTCGTCCGGGGCCGCCGCGCCCCCGCTGCCCGGCCGCGCCGTCGGTCCCGGTGCCCCGTGCACGGGCTCCTCGCCTGCCGCCCCGGGCGCGGCAGCCGGTCGCTGGGCCGCCGCCTCGAAGAGGAGCACGGACCCCGCCACCGCGGCGTTCAGCGAGCCGACGTGCCCGCGCATGGGGATCCGGACCAGCAGCTCCAGCCGACGGCGGACGGGGCCGCTCATCCCCTTGCCCTCGCTGCCGACCACGAGCGCGAGGGGCCCGCGCAGGTCGGCATCGCGATACGAGAGCGCGGCCTCCGCGTCGGTGCCCACCAGGTGGAGCCCACGCGTTCGGAGATCCACCAGGGCGCCCGGCAGGTCGTCCACCGGTGCCAGCAGCAGGTGCTCCACGGCCCCGGCGGACGCCTTGATCGCAGACGGGGTCAACGGCGCCGCGTTGCGGGTCGGGAAGATGACCCCGTGGACCCCGCACGCGTCGGCGCTCCGCAGCAGCGTGCCGAGGTTCTGGGGGTCCTCGAGCGAGTCGAGGACCAGCACGAACGGCGGCTCGCCACGCGCGGCCGCGGCGGCCAGGATGTCGTCGACGGACGCCCACTGTCGCGGGCCCACGACCAGCGCCACGCCCTGGTGCCCGTCGAAGCCGGCCAGTGCCGTCAGGGTGCCGCCCTCCACCTCCGCGATGGGGATCCGCAGCCGGGTCGCCTGCAGCACGATCGCCTCCAGCGCCTCGCGTCGCTGGGGAACGACCAGCAGCCGGTGTGCCGTGCGTCGGGCGATCAGCGCCTCCTCCACGGGGCGCCGACCGGCGACGACCTCCTCGTCCGGCCCGACCAGCCCGGCGGGCGCGGGCGGCCGCGCACCGGGCTCCGCGGCCTCGTGCTCCAGGACCGGCCTCTCCGGTGCCGCCTGCCATCCGGGGCCCTCGTCGCGCCAGCCCGGAACGGGGCCTGCCTCACGAGCCTCGTGGCCCGGCTCGCGGAGCTCAGGGCGCTCCCCGGGCGCCCACTGACCGGCACGTCCCGGACGCGGTACCCAGGGGCGGCCGGCACGCCCGGGCGCCTCCCGTCCCTCGGCGGGCCGCGCACCGCGCATGGGCGGCGCACCGCGCCGGTCGCCTGGCGCGCCCCGGAACCCCGCAGGCCCGCCTGGGCCCCGCACGCCCTCGCGCCACTCGCCGGGCCCGCGCTGCCACGGGCCTGACGCGGGACGCCGAGCATCCGGCCCTCCAGGCCGCTCGGGCGGCTCGGTCCCGCGCCATGGCCGCGACGACCGATCCGACGGCCCCCGCCCCTCCCAGGGCGGACGAGGTCCGCCAGCACGTGCGCCCTCGCCCCGCGGATTCCCAGGCACCCACTCGCCCGGTTCCGGGGGCCTGCCGGCGCCTCCTGGACCGCTCGCCGGACGGTCGGCGGGACCGCCACCCGGCGCGCGGCCGCCCCAACCCCCGGACTCCCCGGGGCGCCGCTCGACGCCACGGCCCGGTCCACCTGCCCGGTACCCGGACCGCCCACCGCGCTCCCATGGGCGCGGTGGGCCACCGTGCCCGTGCCGCCCGTCCGCGCGCGGTCCCTGTGGTGGCTCGCCCCGCCAGGTCGGCCCCTGCACCGGGCCGGACTCGTGATCGGGGGATGAGCGATCTCCGTGATCCGGTCTCGCCCGGTCGTTCCAGGCGCGATCGGGTACCCCGCGTCCAGGTCCGAAGCCGAGTCCCGGGCTGCGTCGGCTGTCGCCCGGCCCACGGTCGCGGTCCGAACGCCGCTCCCAGGGAAACCCCGCGTCCCCGCCGCGCCCCCGGCCGCCCCGGGGCTCATCGGCGAAGCGGCCACCCGGGCCGCCGCGGTCGAAGGGCTGACCTCCCCGGCCGCCGCCGCCGAACGGCGGGCCTGCCCGGCTCCCGCGGTCGTCCCGTCCCCTGCGCTGGCCCCCTCGCCCGGGGCGCTCGCCCTCAGCCACGCTGCGCCTCCACGACCCGTCGCCAGCGCTGCCCGTCCCGCGTGTCCTCGATCAGCACCCCGCGGCCGGCCAGTTCGTCCCGGAGCCGGTCCGACGTCGTCCAGTCGTGCCTGGCGCGCGCGGATGCCCGTTCCGCCAGCATCGCCTCCAGATCCGGTGGCAGTTGTTCGGCCTCCTCCTCCATGACGCCCAGCACGCGGTCGAGGTCGCGCAGGAAGGCGGCGGTGGTGGCCGCGTCCTGCGTCGAGAGCGAACGGGCGTCGATCCGCCGGTTCAGCTCCCGGACCAGGTCGAACACCGCGGCCAGCGCGGGCGACACGTTGAGGTCATCGTCGAGCGCATCCACGAAGCGCCGCCGGGTCTCCTCGAGCACCGCGGGGAGCGTCGCGTCGGGCGCCACATCCGCCCGGTACGCGTCGAGCGCCGCGAGGACCGTGGCCAGGCGTTCGACCGCGGAGGCCGCCGCGCGCAGGGACTCCTCGCCAAACTCGAGTGGAGCTCGGTACTGGGCCGCGATCAGCGCATAGCGGAGCGCCCGCGGCGAGTAGCCACGCGCGTACACGTCGGCCGGGCGCTCGATGTTGCCGGTCCGCTTGGCCATCTTCTCGCCGCCCATCTGCAGGTGGGCGCAGTGGAGCCAGGTCCTGACGAACGGCCGGCCGGTGGCAGCCTCGGACTGGGCGATCTCGTCCTCGTGGTGCGGGAAGATCAGGTCCACGCCACCCGTGTGGATGTCGAACGTCGGGCCCAGGTACCGCATGCTCATCGCCGAGCACTCGATGTGCCAGCCGGGCCGGCCCGGGCCGATCGCGGTCTCCCATCTCGGCTCGCCCTCGCGCGGCCCCTTCCACACGGCGAAGTCGCGCACGTCGTCCTTGTCGTACTCGTCGGACTCGACCCGCTCGCCGACGCGCTGCTGGCTGGGGTCGAGCCTGGCGAGCCGCCCGTAGGCAGGCCAGCTCCCGATGCGGAAGAAGATGGAGCCGTCGTCGGTCCGATACGCATGGCCCCTGGCGAGCAGCTGCTCGATCAGGGCGACCATGTCGGGCACGTGCTCCGTGGCCCGCGGCATCACGTCCGGCGCGGTCATGCGCAGGCGCCGCGCGTCCTCGAGGAAGCGCGCCGTGTACCGGGCGGTGAGCTCCCCGATCTCGACGCCCTCCCGCCGGGCATCCCGGATGATCTTGTCGTCGACGTCGGTGATGTTCATCACCCACGTGACGGCGAGGCCCTGCCAGGCCAGGTACCGGCGCAGCAGGTCGGCGAAGAGGAAGCTCCGGAAGTTGCCGACGTGCGCCGGCGCGTACACCGTGGGGCCGCAGCTGTACATCCCCACGCGCCCGGGCTCGAGCGGGACGAACGGCTCCGCCCGTCCGGTCAGGGTGTTGGTCAGCCGCAGGTTCATCGGGTCCACCAGCGCGTCGGGTTCGTCACGTCAACCTCTCTGGATCGTTGCCACCGCCGTCGCCGCGATCCCGCGGCCGGCGCCCTCGAAGCCGATCAGGTTACCGCTCGAGGCCTTCACCTCGACCGATCCGGGCGGCAGGCCGGCCAGCGCCGCGATGGCGTCGCGCATCGCCGAGAGACGGGCTCCGCCCAGTCGCGGACGCGCGGCCCGGATCGTCACGTCCAGGGAGAGGACGCGCCAGCCCCCCTCGGAGACGCGGCCCACGACGGCGCGGAGCAGCTCGCCGCTGGCGATCCCCCGCGTTGCCGGGTCGCCGGCCGGAAAGAGCCGACCCAGGTCCCCCAGCCCCGCGGCACCGAGCAGCGCGTCCGCCACGGCGTGGAGCACCGCGTCCCCGTCGGAGTGTCCCCGCAGTCGCGGAGCACCCTCGATCACGATCCCCCCGAGCGCCAGCCCGCTCTCCGGGCCGAAGGGGTGCTCGTCGGCCCCGTGCCCGACCCTGACCGGTCCGAGCCGCGCCGCGAGGAGCGCCTCGGCCCGCGCCAGGTCCTCGGGGAGCGTCACCTTGAGGTTGGTGGCCTCCCCCGGCACTGCCGCGACGGGGAACCCGGCCGCCTCGAGCAGCGCCGCCTCGTCGGTGAACTCCCGTGGGCCGCCCGGCGCGAAGCGCGCCCAGGCGCGCTCCAGGAGTGTGCGACGCGCCCCCTGGGGTGTCTGCGCGGCGGCCAGGCCGGCACGGTCCACGGTCTCGCCCACGCGGCCGTCGGCCACGCGCTTCAGGGTCTCCGCCACGGGAACCACGGGGATCGCCGCACCCTCCGAGGACGCGGCGACGGCGACCGCGTCCACGAGCGCCGGGCTCACCAGTGGGCGCGCCCCGTCGTGGACCAGCACCACCCGGCTGGTCGTGGCCGCCACCCCGGCAGCCACCGACTCCTGGCGGCGTGCGCCGCCCGGCACCACGCGGGCGTCGCGGGCACGCATCCACGGCTGCGCGGCGAGCTCGGACACCCGTTCCGGCGCGGTCACCACCACCAGTCGGCCCACGACCGTGGCGGACGCCATCGCCTCCAGCGTCCAGGCCAGCAGCGGACGACCCAGGAGCGGCGCCGCCAGCTTGTCGCGCCCGGCCATGCGCGTGCTCGTCCCGGCCGCCACGATCACCGCGTCGACCGACCCCGCGTCCATCTCAGTCATCCGCGGGCTGCGCGAAGACCATCCGGCCGGCGACCGTCTGGAGGACACGGGTCACCGCGACGTTCACGTCGCGGTCCATGCGGCGCGCACCACCCTCGACCACGACCATCGTGCCGTCGTCGAGGAAGGCCACGCCCTGCCCGGGCTCCTTGCCCTCCTGGATCACGTGGACCTGCAGGTGATCACCCGGGAGAAACGCCGGCTTCACGGCGTTGGCCAGCGAGTTCATGTTGAGGACCCGCAGCCCCTCGAGCTCCGCCACCTTGTTCAGGTTGAGGTCATTGGTCAGGATGGCCGCTCCCCTCGTCTTCGCCAGCGCGACCAGCTTCGCATCGACCTCGGGGATCCCGGGAACGTCGTCGTCGCTGATCTCGACCCGCATGTGCTCGCTGCGGCGCAGCTCGTTGAGGATGTCCAGGCCACGTCTGCCCCGGGCCCGCTTCCGCGCGTCCGACTGGTCGGCGATGTACTGCAGCTCGGCCAGCACGAAGCGCGGCACGATGAGCGTGCCGAACAGGAAGCCGCTCGCCACCACGTCCGCGATGCGGCCGTCGATGATGGCGCTGGTGTCGACCACGATGAACGGTGCGCCGGATGGGGCCGCCGGCTCGCGTCGGACGGGGAGGAGTCCCATCGCCTCGATCGCCTCCGCCAGGTCGTGCCGCTTGGCAACGGTGAGGCCGAGCATCCCGAGGCCCAGCACCAGGGAGACGCCGATCGGCAGGTAGCGGCCGTACGGGTCCGGGAACCGAGCCAGCGGCAGCCCCAGCAGGAGGCCCATGAGCAGCCCGATCAGGAGGCCCGCGATCGCGGTGACGAACTCGCCGGTGGAGAGCGCGCGGACGCCGCGCACGAGCCAGCCGGCCGGCTCGATGGTGAGGTAGGGGAGGATCAGGAAGCCGACCACGAGCCACGCCACGACCCAGAGCGCGAACAGGAAGTTCCCGCTCGGCGTCTCACTGAAGAGGCCCGTGCCTCCCAGGTCGATCGACGCAAGCTGGATGCCGACCAGCATGCCGAGAATCGCGCCGAGCAGCCGTACGAACCTGGACATCCGGCTGGCGAGCGTACCACAGGGGGCCTGCCCCCAAGACGCACCCGGGCCGGTCGGAGACCGTCGCTCAGGGCGTTGGCGCACCCTCCGCGGCGGGCGCCAGTGCGAGCGTGACGGCCTCGCGGAGCGTGCCGCAGGCGACCACGCGCAGGCCGCCGACCCGGTCCGGGACCTCGCCGCTCTGCCGGCCTCGTTCCGCCGGCACGATCGCGCGCTCGAATCCCAGGCGCTCGGCCTCGCGCAGCCGCCTGGCAAGTCCCGAGATCGGGCGCAGCTCGCCGAGGAGCCCGATCTCGCCGGCTGCCACCGTCCCGGGACGTACCGGTCGGTCACGCAGCGACGACGCGAGGGCGAGCGCCAGCGGGAGGTCCAGTGCCGGCTCCTCGATCGCCAGGCCCCCCGCGACACTGGCGTAGACGTCGTGGGAAGCCAGCCCGATCCCGGCCCGTCGCGCCAGCACGGCGAGCAGCAGGGCGAGCCGGTTCTGGTCGATCCCGCTGGCAGTCCGGCGCGGGGTCCCGTAGGCCACCGGCGCCACGAGCGCCTGCACCTCGACCATGAGCGGACGGCTGCCTTCCAGGGTCGCCCCGATCGCGGACCCCGGGGCCCCGCGGTCCGCGTCCGCGAGGAAGGCACGTGCCGGGTCGGTCACCTCGCGGAGGCCCTCCTCCCCCATCGCGAAGACCCCCACCTCCTCGGTGGAGCCGAAGCGGTTCTTGGTGGCGCGCAGCAACCGCAGTCCGCCGCCCCGGTCGCCCTCCAGGGCGAGCACGGCATCCACCAGGTGCTCGAGCGTCTTGGGGCCGGCCAGGCTGCCGTCCTTGGTCACGTGGCCCACCAGGACGACGGGGACACCATCGTTCTTGGCGTACTGGAGCAGGCGGAGCGCTGCCTCGCGGACCTGGCCCACGGACCCCGGAGGGCCGTCCAGCTCGTCAAGCGCCACGGTCTGGACCGAGTCGACCACCAGGACCGCGGGCCGCACGTCCCGGGCCCGCTCCACGATCCGTTCTACGTCGGTCTCGGCCACCACGAGGATCGAGGCACCGGCGGGGCCGTCGACCAGCCCGAGCCGCCTCGCGCGCAGGCGCAACTGCCCGGCCGACTCCTCGCCACTCGCGTACAGCACCGTGTCGACCGGCCCTGGAGCATCGTTGGCACCGGTCGATGCGCCGGGCGTCGGCCGGGCGCGCGCGCCGGGCGACGTGGCGCCGCCGGGAGATCCGCTACCTCCCGGCGCCCGCGTCGCGATCCCCGCCGCCGCCGCCAGGACCAGCGTGGACTTGCCGACGCCCGGTTCCCCGCCCAGCAGGACCAGGCTCCCTGGCACCAGGCCCCCGCCGAGCACGCGGTCCAGCTCGCCGATCCCGGTGCTGCGACGCGCCACCTCCGATTCCTGGATGTCGCGGAGCGGCGTCGGCGGCGTGCCACCCTCCAGGGTCCGCGTCGCGACGCGGGTGCGGCCCGGTTCACGCACCAGGGTCTCGACCAGGGTGTTCCAAGCCTCGCACGCGCGGCACTGCCCTTCCCAGCGCGGGAAGGACGCGCCGCAGGCCTGGCAGACGAAGCGGCTCGTGGGCCGCGCCACGTCAGGTGCCGGCCGCGGCGGGCGTCCTGTCGACCTGCGCCTCGATCGTCAGGCCGGCATCGGCGGAGCGATCGACCACGATCGTCTGGCCGGGTTCGAAGCGGCCGACCAGGAGCGCCTCGGCCAGCGGGTCCTCGATCATGTTCTGGATCACGCGTCGCAACGGTCGCGCTCCGTAGTCGGCGTCGTATCCCAGCTTGATCAGGTGGTCCTTCGCGGCCTGGGTGACCTCGAGCGTCATCTGCTGCGCGTGCAGCTGGTCGCGGACGCGCCTGAGCATCAGGTCCACGATCTCGCGGATCTCCTCGACGGTGAGCGAGCGGAAGACCACTACCGAGTCCACGCGGTTCAGGAATTCCGGGCGGAACTGGGTCTTCAGCTGGTCGAGGACCTTGCCCTTCATCCGCTCGTACTGCTGCTCCGCGCGCTCTGCGTCCGTCAGGCGGACGGGCTGGAACCCGAGGCTCGTGTCCTTGAGCAGCGAGGTCGCGCCGACGTTGCTGGTCATGATGATCACGGTGTTGCGGAAGTCCACGCGGCGACCCTTCGCGTCGGTCAGCTGGCCGTCCTCGAGGATCTGCAGCAGGATGTTGAAGACCTCCGGGTGGGCCTTCTCGATCTCGTCGAGCAGCACCACCGCATAGCTCTTCCGGCGCACCGCCTCGGTGAGCTGGCCGCCCTCCTCGAAGCCCACGTACCCTGGGGGCGCACCCACCAGCCGGCTCACGTTGTGGCGTTCCATGAACTCGCTCATGTCGATCTTGATGAGCGAGTCCTCGGAGCCGAACATGAACTCGGCGAGGCTCTTGGCGAGCTCCGTCTTGCCCACGCCCGTGGGCCCCAGGAAGATGAACGACCCGATCGGCCGCTTGGGATCCTTGAGGCCGGCGCGGGCCCGGCGGACTGCCTTGGAGATGGTGGCGATCGCCTCCTCCTGGCCGATCACCCGGGCGTGCAGCGCCTCCTCCATGTGCAGCAGGCGCTCCGACTCCTCCTGGGCGATGCGGGTCACCGGGATGCCCGTCCACATCGCGACGACCTCGGCGATCGCCTCCTCGCCCACGTCGGGGATCTCGGCGTCCTGGCGGGCACGCCACTCCGCGCGGATCCGGTCGAGTTCCTCGCGCGCCACGGCCTCGGCGTCGCGCAGGCTCGCGGCGACCTCGTAGTCCTGGCGGTTGATCGCCTCGTCCTTCTCCTTGGTGACCTGCTCGAGCCGCTTGCCCGCTTCCTTCAGTTCCGGCGGGGTGGAGCTGTGCCGCAGGCGCACGCGGCTGGCGGCCTCGTCGATCAGGTCGATCGCCTTGTCCGGGAGGTGGCGATCGGTGATGTAGCGGCTCGACAGGTCCGCCGCTGCGCGGACCGCGCCGTCGGTGATCCGGACCTTGTGGTGCTGCTCGTAGCGCTCGCGGATGCCGAACAGGATGTCGACGGTCTGCTCGAGCGTCGGCTCGTCGACCATCACCGGCTGGAAGCGCCGCTCGAGCCCCGCGTCCTTCTCGATGTACTTGCGGTACTCGTCGAGCGTGGTCGCGCCGATGCACTGCAGCTCGCCCCGTGAGAGCGGCGGCTTCAGGATGTTCGCCGCGTCGATGGCGCCCTCGGCGGCTCCGGCGCCCACCAGCGTGTGCAGCTCGTCGATGAAGAGCACGACGTCGTTGGTGTTCCGCAGTTCCTCGATGATCTTCTTGAGCCGCTCCTCGAACTCCCCGCGGTACTTGGTGCCGGCCACCAGCGAGCCGATGTCCAGGGTGAGGACGCGCTTGTTGGCCAGCGTCTCGGGGATGTCGCCGGAGACGATCCGGTGCGCGAGCCCCTCCGCGATCGCCGTCTTGCCGACGCCCGGCTCGCCGATCAGCGCCGGGTTGTTCTTCGTCCGCCGGGAGAGGATCTGGATGACCCGCTCGATCTCCTTCTCGCGGCCGATGACGGGATCGAGTTTGCCGGCGCGGGCAGCCTCCGTGAGGTTCACGCCCAGCTGGTCGACGGTGGGGGTCTTGCTGGCGCGCTTGGCCTCGGTGGCGAGCCCGACCGAGCTCGACTGCGAGAGAACGCGAATCACCTCGTGGCGAACCTTGTCCAGGTTGACCCCCAGCGACTCGAGCACACCGGCGGCGATCCCCTCGCCCTCGCGGACCAGGCCCAGCAGCAGGTGCTCGGTGCCGATGTAGTTGTGCCCCAGGCGTCGCGCCTCGTCGATGGCCAGCTCGATGACCCGCTTGGCGCGGGGTGTGAGTCCCACCTCGCCCACGACCGGCCGATCACCCCGCCCGATGATGAACTCGACGGCGGTGCGCACCTTGGGAAGCTCGACACCCATGTTCTCGAGCACGCGCGCGGCGACCCCGTCCCCCTCGCGCACCAGCCCGAGCAGGAGATGCTCGGTCCCGATGTAGTTGTGGTTGAAGCGCTGCGCTTCGTCCTGCGCCAGGGTGAGGACCTTGCGTGCGCGATCCGTGAACTTGTCGAACCGATCAACCATGGAAGTCGAAGCGCCCTTTCGGCGGGGGGCTCCGAGCGGCCCGCCCGTCGCCCAATCCTAGCACGGGGCCCTCGGAGCTCCCCGCGTGACCCCCCTTGCGAGATCTTCGTTCCCGGCGCCGCGGCGGATGCACGCGAGCCGATGGCCTGGCGCACGGATCGCCCCGGAGGCCGCTCCGCCCGAGGAGCCGATCGGGCCCGGGGCCGAGCGGGCGCGGTCCCTCCGGGCCGCACCCGCGGTGGCACGTGCAGCCGCGTTGCAGCGTGGACCGGGGCCGCACCGCGTGCATATGCGAACGGCCCGCCGGCGGACCGGCGGGCCGTTCGTGATCAGGATCGGCCGGGATTCAGCCCTCGCCCTCCTGCTCCGCTTCCGCGGCTGCCACCTGACGGCGGACCTGCGCGAACGCGGCGGCCAGCGTGTTGTCGATCCCGCCCTCGGGCTCCTGGATGGCCTGGGAGGGGTCGTAGCCGCGCTCAGGGCGCGGACGCCGCTCGCGCGGCTCGGGCGCCGGGCGGGCCGGCGGTTCCTCGGCCTGCTTGAGGCTCAGGCCCAGGCGGTGCCGCTCGGAGTCGAGGGAGATGATCTTGAGCTTCAGCGTCTGGCCCTCGTGCACGACGTCACTGGGGTGCGCGACACGCTGGTGCGACAGCTCGCTGATGTGGATCAGACCCTCCAGGCCGTCGCGGACCCGCACGAAGGCGCCGAAGTTCACGATCTTGGTGACCGTGCCGTCGATGACGTCGCCGACCTTGAAGTCCGCCACGGTGGAGTGCCAGGGATCCGGCTGGAGCCGGCGGATCGAGAGGCTGATCCGTCCGCGCTCGTGGTTGATGTCGATGACCTCGGCATCCACCTGGTCCCCGACGCGGTAGCCCGCTTCGGGGTTGTTCACCTTGTTCCAGGAGAGTTCGCTCTTGTGGACGAGGCCGTCGATCCCGCCGAGATCGATGAAGACACCGAACGGGGCGATGGACCGCACGGTACCGGAGACCTTCTGGCCGACCTGCAGGCTGCTGAAGAGCTCATCGCGCTTCTCGCGCCGCTCCTCGTACAGCGCCACCTTCTCCGAGAGGATCAGACGGTTGGCCTTGCGGTTGACCTCGAGGATCTTGAGCCGGAGCCGACGCCCCACGTACGGCTGGAGCTTCTCGGCGATCTCCTGGGCGGCGTCCCGGGGCTGCTCGTTCTGCGGGCGCCGCGGGAAGTCGACGATCTGGCTGATCGGAACGAAGCCACGGATGCCGCAGTCGACGATCAGGCCGCCCTTGTTGTGGTCGATCACGGGGGCCTCGATGATCGCGCCGGCCTCGAGCTGTTCCTGCATGGCGCGCCACTTGCGCTCGAGCCCGGCTCGGCGCAGCGACAGGACCGCGTGCCCCTCGTTCGACTCGGGCTGCAGGACGTAGACGAGCACCTGGTCGCCCACCGCCGGCTGCGGCTGGCTGTCGGCGTGGCGGCCGAAGAGCTCGCGGTTGCTGACCACGCCCTCGCTCTTCGCGCCGATGTCGACGAGGATCTCGTCCCGGTCGACGCGGACGACCGTCCCTTCGACCACGTCACCGTGCTTGAAGGAGCGGATGTCCCCTTCCTGCTGCTGCAGGAGCTCAGCCATGGTGGTCGGTTCGGGACGCTCCGGGCGCGGGGTGGTGCCCGCCTCGGCCGCGGGGGCGAGCGAGCGTTCCTCCTCGGAGGGGGCAGGCGGTGCGACCTCGACCTCGGCGGCCGCGGGTTCGACGGTGGCAGGCTCGGGTGCCACCGGCGCCTCCACGGGGGCGGCCCCCGCGGCCGGCGCCTCTCCGACACCCGCGGCGCCCTCCGCCGCCGGGGCGGCCTCTGCGGGCGACTCCTCGGCAGCCGGGGCGGCCTCTGTGGGCGATGGCGGCGCAGCCTCCTGCTCGGCGGTGGCCCCGGGGGCCGCCGCAACGGCGGCCTCGGGAGCCCGCGACATCGCGGCCTCGGGGGCCGCGATGTCTCCGCCAACGGCGGGTTCGATCGCCGGGGCGGCCTCCGCCACCTGCTCACCGGCTGCGGCGGCACTCTCGGTCGTGGTGCTCATTCCGGCGGGCTCGTCGGCGGCTTCGCCGACGCGCTCCTCGACCACGGTGGAAGCGGGGGCTGTCGCCTCGGCCTCCATGGTCGTCCCGCCCGTCTCGTCCTGGCTCAATGTCCTCTCCTCGTCAAACCTGCCCCGGCGCAAAACAACAACGCCTGAGCCGGCGCTCAGGCGTGGCATCCGCAGG
>JAKAHX010000344.1 GCA_021814735.1 Chloroflexota bacterium
TGGAGGAGGCGGCGGCGGTGGACGGCGCCGGCCGGCTGCAGACCTTCTGGCACGTGATCCTGCCGCTCTCCACGCCGGTGCTGGCGGTGACCGCCTTCTTCGGTTTCATCGCGGGCTGGACGGAGTTCTACTTCTCCTGGCAGTTCCTGGACCAGCCGCAGAACTTCACCCTCGCCATGGCGCTCAACGGCATGGTTGGCCAGTATGGGACCACGCCCTGGTCGCAGTTCGCCGCCTTCTCGATCCTGGTGGCGTTGCCGGTCTCGGTCGTGTACATGTTCCTGCAGCGGTACATCGTGGGCGGCCTGGCCATCGGCGGCGTCAAGGGATGACGGGTGGGGCCCGCGGATGAGCGCCGAGATCACGGCGCACGACCCAGCGCGACGCGCGGGATGACGATCGACACGCCCGCCTGGGTGCAGGACGCGGTCTTCTACCAGATCTTCCCGGACCGGTTCGCCCGGAGCGGGAGGGTGCCCGCACCCGGACCGTTGGAGCCGTGGGAGGCGCCGCCCACCCCGTTCGGGTTCAAGGGCGGCGACCTCTACGGCATCGTCGAGCACCTGGACGAACTCCGGGAGCTCGGCGTCACGGCGCTCTACCTGACGCCCGTCTTCCAGTCCGCCTCGAACCATCGCTACCAGGCGTACGACTACCTGGTGGTGGATCCGCTCCTGGGTGGGACGCCGGCCCTGCGCGAGCTGGTCGACGCGTGCCACGACCGGGGGATGCGGATCGTCCTGGACGGTGTCTTCAACCATGCCGGCCGCGGGTTCTGGGCGTTCCACCACGTCCTGGAGACCGGCGCCGCCTCGCCCTACCGGGACTGGTTCGTGATCGATCAGGCGCGGCTCGACGCGGGGCTCCCGATCCGGGCCTACCCGAGCCCGGCCGAGCAGCGGGCCCTGGATGGGGCGGGGAGCGCGGACCAGCACATGGCCGGGGCCGGCTCCCTGTCGATCCTGGGCTACCAGGCCTGGTGGGACCACCCGGCCCTGCCCAAGTGGAACATCGCGAACCCGCACGCCCGCGAGTACCTGCTGAACGTGGCAGAGCACTGGATCCGGTTCGGCATCGACGGCTGGCGGCTGGACGTCCCCGAGGAGATCCCCGACGCCGACTTCTGGCGCGAGCTCCGTCGGCGCGTTCGTGCCGTCAACCCCGAGGCGTACCTGGTGGGTGAGATCTGGCACGAGGCCCCCGAGTGGCTGCGCGGCGACCGCTTCGACGCGGTGATGAACTACCCGCTCCTGGAGGCCGTGCTCGGCTTCACCGCGGGACGGCGACTCGACCGTGCGGCCATCGCCGGGCAGGCGGAGCTGGCACGCAACGTCGTGCCGCTGGAGGCCCGGGGTTTCGCCGATCGCCTCGAGCACACGCTGCAGGCGTACGACCCCGGCGTGGTGGCAGCACAGCTGAACCTGCTGGACAGCCACGACACGCCCCGCTTCGTGACGATGGCCGGTGGCGATCGGGCGGCGTATCGGCTGGCAGTGCTCCTCCAGATGACGCTCCCGGGTGCGCCGTGCGTGTACTACGGCGACGAGGTGGGCATGGAGGGCCGCGCGGATCCCGACTGCCGGCGCGCCTTCCCGTGGGACCGGACGGCCTGGGACGCCGACCTGCGCGCGTTCGTGCGGGCGGCGATCGCGCTCCGGCACGCGCACCGCGCGCTGCGCGGTACCGGCGGGTTCCGGGTGCTGTCCGCGGCCGGTGCGGTCCATGTCCACCTGCGGTCCGATGCCGCCGAACTGCTCGTGGTGGCGGTCAACGCGGGCGAGGAGCCCGCCCGGGTCGAGGTGGCGCTGCCGGAGGCCCGGGGCCGGACCCTCGCGGCCGTGCCGCTGCCCGGCTGGTCCGGGGCAGTCGCAGGCGGTGGGACCCGGGTCGGGGACGGGCATGTCGCGCTGGAGGTGCCGGCGCGCGAGGGGCTGGTCCTGCGGGCCGTGGGCTGATCGGACCGCTCGATCCCGGTGCAACACGATCGGCCGGGCCGCGGGTGCGCCGGCCCGGGGACGGTCGCGGCCCCTGCTCTCCCCGAACGCCGGGAGCAGCCCATCCCCATCGAGGCGGTCGCGGCCCCCGCTCTCCCCGAACGCCGGGAGCAGCCCATCCCCATGGGGACGGTCGCGGCGCACGCCCTCCGTGACGCCCGGGTGCAGCTGCGGCCCCGGTATCCGGGGTACCGGCAGCGGCACCGCCCCCGCATATACTCGGGCGGACGTGGCTGATCTCCCGTTCACCTTCACGAATCCCGCGATCGCCTCCCGCCTGGCGCGCATCGTCGACCCTGACGGCAGGATCCCCCGGGCGATCGAGGAGATTGCCGACATCGCCGGGCGCGACGTGGTGGTGCTGCAGACCGACGGCGGGGCGAGGGCCGCACAGCTGCGCGCCCGGAATGCGCGCGTCACGGCCTCGTCCGGGGACGGCGAGGAGCTCCTCCCCCGGTGCGCGGACGTCGTGGTGCGCTTCTGGGGAGAAACGGGCGCGGTCGCGCTGCCCGACGGGCCGGTGATCGCCGCCGCGGAGCGCCTGCTGCGGCCGCACGGCAAGCTCCTGCTCGTGATGGACTACGGGCGCGACGACGTGGCGCGGCTTCGGCCGGAAGGCGAGACACCCGAGGTCTACCGGGCGCTGCGAGCCCGGGACGCCGAGTACGCAGCGCGCGGGTTCAAGCTTCGCGTGATCCACGGCTGGTGGACCTTCGACTCGCTGGAGGATGCGACGGGGTTCCTGTCCGAGGCGTTCGGCGAGCGTGGCAGTCGGGTGGCCGAGTCGTTGCGACGACCGCGCCTTGCCCACAAGGTCGTGATCTACCACCGCGAGGGGGACGTACCGGGACCCG
>JAKAHX010000015.1 GCA_021814735.1 Chloroflexota bacterium
CCACGGGCTGGGCACCCGGCTTCGAGGCGCTCGTCCGGGGCGCCTGGCGGGACCGCGGCTTCGGCGACTTCTGGGGCTATGCGCTGGTCGCCGAGGGAGCAGCCGAGGCGATGATCGAGGTGGGCCTCAAGTCGTGGGACATGGCGGCCCCCACCGTGCTGGTCGAAGAGGCCGGGGGACGCCTCAGTGACTTGGCGGGGGCCCGGGGTCTCGGGATCGGCAGCGTGGTCGCGACCAACGGCACGCTGCACGGCGCGGTCCTCGCTGCGCTGGCCGGGCGGGCGGCCGACGCGTCGCGCTAGCCGCGCGGGGCGGCCGGGCCGGTGCCCGTGCTACCCTGTCGGCGACGTGGCTTTGCTCGCCGTGCCCGCGTGCGGAGTCCCCGGCAACCTCCGCGCGCGGAGCCAGACATGACCACCGCCCCGCCCCGCATCGCGGGCGCCCCTGCCGCATCGGCCGCGGTCGAGACCATGCGCGACCACGGTTCGATGACCCCTGCGACCACCGACGCGGCCCCCGGGAGCCGGCGCATCTCGGTGGCACTCGAGGACGTCAGCAAGGTCTACCCGAACGGCCGACGAGCACTCGCGGACGTAGACCTGGTGATACCGGATGGCGACTTCGTCTTCCTGGTGGGTCCCTCGGGCGCCGGCAAGACCACGCTCATCAAGCTGCTGATCCGCGACGAGCTCGCCACCAGTGGCACCGTGTTCGTGGCCGGCCGCGACGTCAGCCGACTCTCGCGCCGCGAGGTCCCGCGACTGCGGCGGCGCATCGGGATCGTCTTCCAGGACTACAAGCTGCTGCCGCACAAGTCGGTCCGGGAGAACGTGGCCTTCGCCCTCGAGGTGACGGGCACGCCCGGTCGACAGATCCGCCCCGCCGTCGAACGTGTCCTGGCCCTGGTCGGGCTCACCGCGCAGGCGGAGCAGCTTCCGAGCCAGCTTTCCGGCGGCGAGCAGCAGCGCACCGCGATCGCGCGGGCGCTGGTCCACGAGCCGCGCGTCATCATCGCCGACGAGCCGACCGGCAACCTGGACCCGCTCATCAGCTGGGAGATCATCCAGCTGCTGCTGCGCATCAACGAGCTGGGCACGACCGTCCTGATGGCCACCCACAACGCCGAGGTAGTGACCGCCCTGCGGCGCCGCGTGGTCGCGCTCGAGGACGGACGGGTGGTGCGCGACGAGGTCGGCGGCTACCACCGCGAGTACTGACCGATGCTGCGCTTCCTGCTCTTCTCGTTCCGCCGGGCCTGGCAGGGTCTCGCGCGCAACCTCGTCATGAGCCTCGCCGCGACGGTCACCATGACCCTCATGCTGCTGATGCTGGCGGGGCTGCTGATCGGGCTCTCCGGCATGGACGCCGGGCTCCGCTTCGTGGAGCAGAAGGTGGAAGTCCAGGCGTTCATCGCGGATGGCGCGCCCCAGGCGCAGGTCGACGCGCTGGTGGCCCAGGTGCGTGCGCTGCCGGAGGTTTCGCAGGTCGTCTATCTGGACAAGCAGCAGGCGCTCGCCCAGTGGCAGCAGCAGCTGCGCGAACAGGGCAAGCCGGACTACTCGAGCGAGACGGGCACCAACCCCATTCCGGCCAGCATCCAGGTGAAGCTGAAGGACCCGCACGTGTACGGGTCCGTCATCCAGACGCTCCAGAACGCGCACGGCATCGTGACCGACGTCCTCCAGACACAGCAGGTGGTGGACGCGCTGCTCACGGTGACCGGGTTCCTGCGCACCGCCGGGCTGGTGATCCTGGGCCTGGTGGGGATCACGGTCCTCTTCATCGTGATCAACACCATCCGGCTGGCCGTGGTGGCCCGCGCGGAGGAGATCGAGATCATGCGGCTCGTCGGCGCGTCGGACGCGTTCATCCGCTGGCCGTTCATCTTCGAGGGGATCCTGGTGGGCCTCCTGGGCGCGGCGATCACCCTCGGGATCCTCGGGCTGGCGGCCCAGCCGATCGGTCAGGCCGTGGCCACGCTGGTGGGCCAGGTGCCCATCCAGTTCGACCAGAATCTCGCCCAGCAGCTGGTCCTGGTGGTGGGCGGCGCTGGGGCCGCCCTCGGCGGCGTGGGGGCCTTCATCTCGGTGCGCACCTACCTGATCCGCTGAGCCAGGGCCGACGGCCGGCCGGGGACGCGGCACAATCGCACCACGCGGCAGCACGCCGCGGATCGAACCTGCCGACCGGTGGCCATCGGGCAGCCGGTCCCCGTCCGGGCATGCGCCGTCCCGCCCGTCGGCGGGACGTCAACGAGGCACCCGCCCATGCTGATCCAACCACCACCTCCCGATCCTCTCGCAGGACCGCCGCCCGAGCGGGCCCGGGATGCCGCCGAGGCAATGCCACCGCTCCCCGATCCGGGCCGCGCCCCTGGCGTGCCCCACCCGGCGGGGCCGAGCCACGCCGACGGCCGCCGCGTCGCGGCGTGGCTCGCGGTCGTCGGGGCCGCCATCCTGGCCGGCAGCGCCCTCTTCGCCGCGGGCTTCCTCCTCGGCCGCCAGACGGTCCTGACCGACGGAACGCCGCAGCAACTGGCGGCCGATCTCCAGCCGTTCTGGGACGCGTTCGATTCGATCGAGCTGCGCTACGCCGGCCTGCCGGTGGACCGGCGCACGATCGTCGAGGGCGCGATCTCCGGCATGTTCAAGGCCCTGGGTGATCCGTTCTCCGCCTACATGACGGGGGAGGCCTACCGTGCCTCGCTCACCAGCGTGTCCGGCCAGTTCGAGGGGATCGGGGCCACGATCGCGACGCAGGACCCGACGGGGGCCCAGGGATGCGAGCCGGTGGGGCCGGCATGTCGGCTCGTGGTCGTGCGCCCCATCCCCGGCTCGCCGGCGGCGCGTGCCGGGATCCAGCCGGGCGACGCGATCCTGGCCGTGGACGGCAGGGACGTGAGCGGCCTCACGATCGACCAGGTGGTGCAGCTGGTCCGTGGCCCGCGGGGGACGCCGGTGACGCTGCGGATCGGACGCGGCTCGGCCCCCCCGTTCGAGCTGCGCATCGTCCGCGAGATCGTGACCACGCCGGACGTCACCAGCCGGCTCGTGGCCAACGGCACTCTCGGCTACATGCAAGTCTCGGGCTTCGGGGCGGGCGTGGCCGCCGACTTCCAGTCCCAGCTACGCTCCCTCCTCGCCAACGGCGCCCGCGGCATCGTGCTGGACCTGCGCGACAACCCCGGTGGGCTCATCGACCAGGCCCGGACCATCGCGAGCCAGTTCATCGCCAGCGGTCCCATCTACTGGGAGCAGCAGGCGAACGGGTCGCGCACCCCGGTCGACGCGGAGCCAGGCGGACTGGCCACCAGCCGCGCCCTGCCGGTCGCGGTCCTGGTGGACAAGGGCACCGCGAGCGCCTCGGAGATCCTGGCCGGCGCCCTCCAGGACAGCGGCCGCGGCATCCTGATCGGCACCACCACGTACGGCAAGGGCACCGTGCAGGAGTGGCAGCTCCTGGGGCAGGACATGGGCGGGTTCAAGCTGACCATCGCGCGCTGGCTGACCCCGTCACAGCGCTGGATCAACGGCACGGGCCTGACGCCGAACATCGCCGTCACGGCGCCGCCGACAACGGCCGCCACCGACCCGGTGCTCGAGCGGGCGATCCAGGTGCTCTCGGCCAGGCTGGCACCGGCTACCGGTACCACGGCCCTCCCGCGCAGCGCGGCGGCGCTTGCCTTGGCCGGCGGCAGCCGCTAGTATCCCCCGCAACGAAAGGAGGTGATGTGCAGTGATAGACAGTCATTGCTGCACCACCCCGCGGGAGGCCTCGGCCTAGCTCGCAGGTTGGTACGCAACCGAACGCCGGCCCTCGGTGGGCCGGCGTTCGTGCGTCCCGGGGCCCTGCCCGCGTATCCTCATCGCTCACCACCGCATCAGGCCCAGGAAGCGCACGGCGCGTGGCGCACGCGTCGTCCACCCGCCCGGCCCGGCCGGCGCACCCGCCGCGACCAGCTCGGCCCACGAGGACGAGCGGCGCACCGACCCGAAGGATCGTCCACATGCCCGAGCACACGGTCACCGTCAACCGCAAGGCGCGTCACGAGTACGCCATCGAGGAGACCGTCGAGGCGGGCATCGTGCTGACCGGGACCGAGATCAAGAGCGTCAGGGCAGGGAAGGTCAACCTGCAGGACGCGTATGCGCGGATCGAGCGGGGCGAAGCGTGGCTGATCGGGGCACACATCGCGCCGTACGAGGCGGGCAACCGCTACAACCACGAGGCCCGGCGCACCCGCAAGCTCCTGCTGCACCGGGACGAGATCCACGAACTGCTGGGGCGGACCGCCCGAAAGGGACTCACCCTGGTGCCGCTGCGCCTGTACATCACCGACCACGGGCTGGCGAAGCTCGAGCTGGGGCTGGCTCGCGGGAAGCAGCAGCACGACCGGCGACGCGAGATCGCCGCGCGGGACGCGCGCCGGGAACTGGACCGGGAGCTCGCCGATGCCGATCGCGGCCGGTAATGCGAGCGGCTGGCCGATGCCGATCGCGGCCGGCAGCGCGGGTGGACGGCCCTGCACCCGGCCCAGGACAGGCGCAGGGACCGCCGGGTCTCGGTGACGGCACAGGGGCCGGGTCTTGGCGCCCGCGCGGCAAGCGGGTAGAATCAGGTTTCCGAACGAAAGTTCGGTATGGGGATGCGTGGTTTCGACAGGGCCCGAGCCCCAGGGAACGCGAGCCGAGGTGCCGTCTGGCCTCGTTAAACCGGCGGCAAACGAAGTAACTGGCAACCGCCAGCCTGCTCTCGCCCTCGCCGCTTAGGCGGTAAGGTGAGCGTGGAAGCAGCCTCCTCCCCGCGGGCTGTGGAAGCGTCATGCAGCGGGGATGCGTCTCCGGTGAGCGTCGCGTAGCCGGAGATCAAGCCCGCAAGGGGGCGCGACTGGACCGGGCGGCACGTTGCCGATGGCGGGCCGGACGGTCGACGACAACGCATCGGACACGCTCGTAGTGGTCCCTGGACGACGGTTCTGGACGGGGAGTTCGACCCTCCCCCATCTCCACCAGCACGCATCGCGATGACGCCGGCCCCGGAGCCCCGGCCCCGGAACGCCGGCGTCGCGCATGTCCGGCCCCGGCAGCCGACACCGTGCACGGGGTCTCGCCCCATTGATTCGTGCCCGTCATGGCCCCAGACTGGTTCGCAACGGGCCGGCAAGCGTCCGCCTGCGCGGATGGTTCGCAGGGCCGCCTCGGGGTGGGCGCCGGCCGTGGCTCGCGTCCCGAATCACCGGAGGTTGACCCCGTGGGTCGAGTCGTCCCCCGCACCAGGTTGCTCCGCCTGGGTGCGGCCCTCGCGCTCCTCGCCGCGCTCCTTGCGCCGGCCGCCCAGTCGGCGGTGGCCAACGCCGCCAGCGCCGGCGCGCTCCCGCAGCACGTCTTCGTGATCATGCTCGAGAACCACTCGAAGTCCAGCGTGCTCGGCGATCCGAACGCGCCGTACATCAACGCCCTGGCAAGGGAGTACGCCGTGGCGGAGAACTACTACGGCGTGACTCACCCCAGCGAGCCCAACTACGTTGCGGCCATCAGCGGCAGCAACTGGTTCATGAACGACGACAACCCGGCCAATCGGTATGACCACACCAACCTCGTGGACCAGCTCGAGGCACATCACCTGACCTGGACCGCCTACATGCAGGCCATGCCGTCGGCCGGCTTCCTGGGCGACTCTGCCAACGGCGGCCTCTATGTCAGCAAGCACGACCCATTCGTGCTCTTCAACGACATCCGCAACAACCCGAAGCGGCTGGCCAACATCAAGCCGTACACGAGCTTCGCCTCAGACCTGGCGCACGGCCGCGTGGCCAACTTCGTCTGGATCACCCCCGACCAGTGCAGCGACATGCACGGCGGCGTCTACTCGGCGGTGACCGGATTCCCCGAGGCGCCCTGCCCCTACGGCAGCGCCAACGACGACGCGAACGACGCTGCGCTGAAGCAGAAGGCCGACGCGTTCGTCAGGACCACGGTCCAGGCGATCATCCACTCGAGCGCGTGGCGCCAGAACAGCGCCATCTTCATCCTCACGGACGAGAACGACTACACGGGCGACACCGCGACCGACGGCTGGGCGTCTGCGGCCGGCTGCTGCAACTCGCCGATTCTCCCGCCCGGCTACCAGTTCCTGAAGTCTGACGGCGTCACACCAGACGGCAACACCTGGGCCGGCGGGATGTACGGCGGAGGGCTGATCCCGGCCGTGATCGTGACCACGCACGGCAAGCGCCACTTCCAGGGCTACCAGGCGTTCAACCACTACTCGCTGCTCAAGACGGTCGAGCAGATCTGGAACCTGGGCTACCTGGGGAACGCCTCGGACGACGTGCAGGTCCACTCGCTGCTGGGGTACCTGCGTCCCTGACGTGCCGCGCGGCGGACGTCCCGCCGCCCCGCCAATCGTTCGAGCCGGGGGCCTGCGACCCCGGCTCGACTGTCTGTCTCGCGGATCCCTGCGACCCTGGGTCAGGGCGCGGCCGTCGCCCCCGCCGACGGGCCCGCCGAAGCCGACGGCAACGGCAGTTCCTTGACGCCGACCTGGATCAGCCCATTCACGGTCGCGTAGTGCGAGTAGAACGTCTCCTCGTGGATCACCGCGCCGGAGGCGTCGGTCACCGTCCGGGTCACCCACGCGTCGAACCCGTTCGACGCGTACTCCACCTGGTTCGTCTGGCCGGGCTTCAGCGTCGTGACGTCCACGTACTTGGTGGTGGCGTACGTGTAGTTCTTGATGATCGGGGTCGACAGCGTGACCGTCCGACCGGGATCGACGCTGAAGAGCTGGAACGTGACGGTGCCCGGCCCATTGATCGCATGGATCAGGACGGGATAGCTGGTGTCGTTGCGCCAGGTCATGTCCTGCTCCCAGCCGGTGCCAAGGGCGACCGTGGCGTCAAGGCCGACCGGATAGCGCGAGATGTAGTAGTAGTGGTTGGCCCGGTCGCCGATCTCGTAGCCGGCGCGAAGCGCGGCGTTGAACAGGGTGGTGGAGGTGCTGCAGATGCCGCCCGCGATCGCGCCGGTCTCCTCCGTGTGGCCGTCGATGATGGCGCCGCCCATGCCGTAGCCCTCGGCCAGGGTGGGGACCCCGACCACCTTCCAGAAGTCGAACCAGGCTCCCGGGGTGACCACGTAGCCGTCGATCTTCGCGGCCGGGATGCTGATGTTGCGACCCCAGTAGTTGGAGATGCCGGGCACGAAGTGCGTGGTCCAGCTTCCGACCATGGTCATCAGCGGCGCCGTCTGCTTCGCCTGGGCCGTGCTGAGCGCGGGAGCCACGCTGGACATCACCAGCTGCACCGTGGGCGGTGGGCCGCCCGCGGGCTGCGCGGCGAGCGACCTCCCGATCGCCGCGAGGCTCGCCCCGACGTCCAGCTGGCTGCCGTCCCGGCTCGCCAGCACACCCACGACCTTGCCGTCTCCCAGCAGGTACGTGGCGTCCTTCGGCGGCCGGTTCACCTTCGGCGCGAGTTGCAGGAGCGCGGCCTTCGCGGCAGCGGTTCCCACCACGGGCCCGTATCCCTGCCCGGTGGTGGTGAAGGCGATCCACGTGCGCAGCGTGGCAGCGTCGATGGTGGCCGAGAACGTCGGCTGCCCGGCGACGGTCAGGGTGAGCGGCTGGGCGGTCATCTGCTCGGCGGCCTGGATGGCGGCATTGGCCGCCGCCGTGCTCACCCCCGGCGACGTCGGCAGGGCGGCCAGGTCGACGACGGCCCGGTTGCCGGGTGTCACGAGAACGCGGTCGGCGGCGGCCAGTGCCGCTGCCTGGTCGATCGCGCTGCCGGAGGCCGCGCTGGTGAGGACGAACGTACCGCCCGGCCCCAGCGCGGCCGAGGCGTCAGTCGGCGCCACGCTGCGGATGCCGGCCGCCTGCGCGATGGCAGCCACGAGCGCAGAACGGCTGTACGTGAGTCGCACGCCGACGGCATCACCTCGGACCAGCGCACGCACGTCCTGGGCCAGGTTCGTGGCCGGGTCCGCGCCGTGGCCGACGGCGAAGGCCGCATCGAGCAGGGCCGCGTAATCGTAGGAGCGGTCGAGCCCCGCGAAGGGCACCTGGATGTCGCCCGCGGGCGACCGGAGCACCAGGACCCCATCCGTGGCGCTGGGCAGTCGAGCCCGGAGCGTCGCCTCGGCGGCCGTCCGGTCGAGCCCGCCGATCGGCACGCCGCCCACGCTGACGCCCAGGACGGCACGGTCGGCGAACGCCCGCTGGTACCCGATCACGAACCCTGCGATGATCGCGAACCCGAGCAGCAGCGTCACCACGAAGGCCGCGGCCGCACGCTGCCACGCGGCGGACCGGTGCAGATCGATGCCCGCCGGCAGTTCGACACCGGCAGTTTCGGCAGTCATCGTGCGCATATCCTAACGGCACGACGCGCCAAACGATCCCGGGACTTTCGGCCCCGAACGGTCGGAGCGTGCGCGGGGGCCTCGTTGCCGTTCAGAGGGTCCGCGTGGCCCCGTCCTTGGTTGGAGGGTGCGCGGGGCCCTCGTTGCCGGCCGGCGGCGGGCGCTAGTCCTCCTGCCGGATGATCACCACGCGCCGGTTGGGTTCCTCGCCGATCGACTGGGTGGCCACGCCCGGCCGGTCGCGCAGCGCCAGGTGCACCCAGCGCCGCTCCAGTGCCGGCATCGGCTCGAGCTGCAGCATGCGCCCGGTCTCCTCGACGCGGTCGGCGGCGCGCTGTGCGATCTCGCGCAGCTGTCGTTCGCGCCGCCCGCGATAGTCCTCCACGTCCACGAGGACGCGGGTCCACTCACCCATCCGCCGCGAGAGGAGCAGGTTCACCAGGTGCTGGAGCGCCGAGAGCCGCTCGCCCTTGCGCCCGATCAGCGCCCCGAGTGCCTCCTTTTCGGCGCCCTCGCCGGTCACGTCGAGCTTCGAGGTCTCTCCCGTGTGCACGGTCACGCGAACGTCGTAGCCGAGGTGGCCGAGGATGGTCTCGAGGATCTCGCGACCCGCCTCGAGCGCCTCGGGGCTGGCCTCCGCGGCCTGGACCTCCTCGCGCTCGGCGCTCACCGAGCGGGCCGCGGCGACTTCCGCGCGCTCGCCCTCCGAGAGACTGACCGCGCCGCGCTGTTCGCGGGGAACGCGACGAGCTGCGCCCCGCTCGCCGTGCCGCTCGAACCGTCCGCCGCGCTCCGTCCGCGCGGGTCGCTCGGGCCGCTCATGGCGCTCGCCCCCGGCCGGGCGCTCTGCGCGCTCCGCCGTCTCGGCCCGCTCGGCTCCGGCCGGCCGCCAGGCCCCGCGCTCCCGCGGCGCGCCCTCGCGCGAGGGAGCCCGCCGGCCGCGTTCATGGTCACCGGCTCCGCCGCGCTCGTACGCTCCTCGCCCACGACCCTCCCGCGGCGGTCGTTCCGGGAGCGGCGGCAACGGCTGCGACTCCGCCGCCGCACGCCGGGGTGCTTCCCCGCCGAGCGCAGACCGCGGCGCGGCGATCACCCGCGCGGGCTCGGCCCCCATGCCGAGGACGCCGCGGCTCCCGGGGGTCAGGATCTCGAAGTCCAGGTCGTCCAGGCCGGTCACGCCGAAGGCCTCCCGCGCCTGGCGCAGTGCCTCCTCGACGGTCCGGCCGGTGAACTCCTGGTACTCGCTGCTCATCGACGCCTCCCTCGCCGGCTCGTCCGGGCTCGCTCCCTGTTCGGTCGCACCGTGCCGGCCGCGCTGTCCTTGGGCAGGCGACGCGGACCCGCCTGGTCACCCGTTCCGGGCGCCGACAGCATTGGCGTCGGCGGCGCGAACCTCGGGGTGTGTCCGACGGCGAATGCCGGTGTCCATCCGAACAACGGGAACAGGGAACCCCAACCGGCGATCAGATACTGCTGCACGATCGAGAAGATCGTGGTGACGATCCAGTAGATGAAGAGCCCGGCCGGCAGGAACGAGCCGTACACGAGCGAGAGAAGCGGCAGCAGCAGGAACGCCCGCTGCTGGGCCTGGGCCTGGGGATCGCTGGAGCTCGGCATCATCATCCGCGTCTGCAGCAACTGGAACAGCGCGGAGACCAGGGCGAGCAGGCTGAACCCGAAGTTGATCCCGGGGATCCTGAAGAGGATCTCCGGTGTGCTCGCGTCGAGGCCACCCAGCCACCAGATGTGCGGCTCGATGCACGGGCCGCCCGTCGCCGCCCCGGCCTGGCAGGTGACGTGCAGCACCTGGACCCCGAACACCTGGAGCATCGAGCTGATGTTCGGCGCCGTCAGCCCCGACGAGAAGACCGAGTACATGGGGAACAGGAGCACCATGGTGAGCATGGTGGGCAGGCACCCGGAGGCGGGGTTCACGCCACGCTCCCGGTAGAGCCGCATCTGCTCCTCGCTCACCTTCTGGCGGTCACCCTTGTACTTCGAGGCGATCGCCTTGAGTTCCGGCTGCAGCATCTGCATCCGGCGCTGGGAGACGATCTGCGCGCGGTAGACCGGCACGAGCAGGAGCCGGATCAGGAGCGTGACCAGGATGATCGCGATGCCGATGTCGCCGACGAGGTTGTAGAAGAAGATCAGGACCAGGAAGATCGCCTGGAAGATGGGCGTGAAGGCCCACGCGATCAGGCTGAACGGGTCGGCAGCATTCGGCTGTGCCGGGCAGAGGTTGGGGTGTCGCGTGGGGGCCGCCGACTGGCCGGGCTTGAGGCTGGGCGCCGGCGTGGCCGGCGGGTTGGGGCACGGCGGCAGCGACGCGGCCACGCCGCCGGCCAGCGGGGATGCGCTCGGCGCGGCTGCCGATCCGCCCGACGCGGTCGGCGCGGGCGAGGCGCCGGGCGTCGGCGATGCGGCCAGCGCGACCGGGATGACGGCGAAGTACGCGGCGAGCGCGAGCGCCGCCGCGATCGGCAGCACGCGGAGTCGGCGGGTGGTCACCTTCGTGAGCTGCTCCCTTTCCTCGGCGCTACGGCACCGGGTCATAGCCGCCCGGGTGCCACGGGTGACACCGGGCGATCCGCCGCGCGCCCATCCAGCTGCCGCGCAACAGGCCGTACTTCGCGATGGCCTGCTCCGTGTAGCGGGAACAGGTCGGCTCGTAGCGGCACGACGCGGGAAGCCACGCGAACAGCACGCGGTACAGCCGGATCGCGCCGATCCCGAGCGTCTTCACGCGCCGCTTCCCTCCGGCCGAAGGATCCCTGCCCGGCCGAACAGTCGAGCCACCACGTCCCGCAGCTCAGCGTAGCTCGCCGAGACGCTGCCGGCGCGGGCCACGAGGAGCACGTCCCACCCCGGTGTCACGCGAGCGGCGAACGAGCGGACGATCTCCCGCAGCCGTCGGCGGACGCGGTTACGCACCACGGCCCCCCCGAGCCGGCGGCCGGTCGAGAAGGCATAGCGGGTTCGGTCGAGACCGTTCGGCATCGTACGGACGACCACGAGCGGATGCGCCCGGCTGGTCCCGTGACGCTGGAGAGCGGCGAAGTCCGCCGGTCGGCGGAGTGTCTCCAGCTGGACCGCCATGGCGACCCAGCCTGGTCAGACGGTCAGACGATGCCGGCCCCGTGCCCGCCGAGCAGCGAGCACGCGCCGCCCCCCGCGCGTCTTCATGCGCGCGCGGAAGCCGTGCTCCTTGGCGCGGTGTCGCTTCTTGGGCTGGTACGTCTGCTTCATCGGGCGCCACGGCTCCTTGGCAGGGACGAGGTTCGAGCGGCGGCAGCAGGGCCGGATGGGGCCCACCTGCCCTGGGTGGATACGACACGACGCGCCGGCGCCCACGGCGCAGCGACGCGTCTCGTGCCGGGGGATTATATGGACCCGCCGGAACGGGTGTCAAACGAGTCGGACGTGTCCGGACGTGCCGACGAGTACGGGGAGATCACGGGTGGGCGAGACCAGCCGGCGCGAATTCCGGCCGTCGGGCAGCGCGACCATCGAGGACTTCGAGCGGCTGGACATCCGCGTCGGCCGAATCGTCTCGGCAGAGGCATTCCCCGAGGCGCGGCGGCCCGCCTACCGACTGCAGATCGACTTCGGCCCCGGCGGGCTGCGCAGTTCGTCCGCCCAGCTCACCGGGACGTACCCCGACCCGGCGGCGCTCGTGGGTCGGCTCGTGGTCGCGGTGGTCAACTTCCCGCCGCGCCGGGTGGCGGGGTTCCGCAGCGAGGTGCTGGTCCTTGGCGCGCTTCCCGCCGACGGGCGGATCCCGCTCCTCTCGGTGGACGAAGGAGCATCGCCGGGCGACCCGATCGGCTGACTCCCCGACGCGGGGCCCGCCCGCCATCTGTATACCCCCGGGGGGTATACCGGTTTCGCGTTGCGACGGCGCCGGGGCCGGTGCTAGGCTGTCCGGGCTCTCGATGCCCAGGGCGCCGAGGCGGTCCATGCGACCGGCCGGCGGCCACCTCGGGAAGTGCTCATGGCGCCCGGTGCCGACCCACACACGGGGTCTCCGGCTCCGCCACGACGGCAGCGGCGTAGCGGTGGGATGGAGTCGAGCGAACGGCATGGACGCGAAGCAGGTCTGGCGCGCCGCACTCGGGGAACTCCAGGTGTCGCTCTCGCCGGCGAACTACGAGACCTGGCTGCGCGACACGGCGCTCATCGCGGTCGACGAGCACCGCTTCCGGGTTGCCGTCCCCAACGGGTTCGCCAAGGACTGGCTCGAGTCGCGCTACCGGTCGCTGATCAGCCAGACGCTGGCACGGATCGTCGGCTACAGCGTCCAGGTCGACTTCGAGGTGGTCTCGCAGCCGACGGAGGCGGCAGAGGCGGTGGCGTCGCAGCCCGTGCGGGTGGAGCCCACCCGGGTCGGCGGCGAGGGGGGCCCCACCAACCTCAACCCGCGCTACACCTTCGGCAACTTCATCGTCGGGTCCGCCAACCGCCTGGCGCACGCCGCCAGCCTCTCGGTGGCGGAGCGCCCGGGCCACGCGTACAACCCGCTCTTCCTGTACGGCGGCGTGGGCCTGGGCAAGACCCACCTGATGCACGCGATCGGCAACCAGGTGATCGCCAGGTTCCCCCGCAAGAAGGTGGTCTACGCCACCAGCGAGAAGTTCACCAACGAGTTCATCACGAGCATCCA
>JAKAHX010000345.1 GCA_021814735.1 Chloroflexota bacterium
AGGCGCGCGTCCGGGGAGGCGGGGGGACGGGCCTCGGGCTCGCGATCGTGCGGCACATCGCCGAGGATCACGGCGGAGAGGTCTCGGTGGAGAGTGTGGAGGGGGTCGGATCGACGTTCCGCGTTCGACTTCCGGCTGCACCCCCCGTCCCCTCGGGGAGCCCGCGACCGACCGCCTGACGCCCGGGTGGCAGCAGCCGTGGCAGCATGCCCCGCGCATCTAGTGGCGCCCGGCGAGGACCTCCTGCCCGCGAGCGGCGCCCCGCCGGGCGAGTGCCGACCCGCCCGCGCGTGCTGCGCCGGCGGCCTCGCGAGGTCCCCAGCCCCCGCACTGCGCCGTTCGCTCATGCACGCCAGCTGCACCGTACGCGGCCGCGGCACGCTCGCGGGTGCGACCGGGAGCGTCTACGGGCGCCTCTCCGTGCGGGAGTGCGGCGTGACGGGGCCCCGCATGGGCCGGCCGTGGTACATCCGGGCACGTACGGCTCGCGTCGTGTGCATGAGCGTCGATCGGCGCGAACGGACAGCTAACGCACGCGAGGTGTGCGGAAGCGAACGGCGGGACCCGACCGCGCCCGAAGACGCAGCTATGGCACGACAGGCGTGCCGAAGCGACCCGCGGGCCCCGGCCGCGCCCGAAGGTTCGCCTCGCGAACGGCTGCCGGCCACCCTGGACGCGAGCGCGGGACCCGACAGGAACCGCGGACCGGAACCCGGGACTGGAACCGCCGAGCGAAACCCGAGAGCCGAGCGCAACCGGAGCGCGGAGCGCAACCCGAACGCCGAGCGCAACCGGAGCGCGGAGCGCAACCCGAGCGCGGAAGCGTGGACTGGAACCAGTGAACGAAACCACGGATCGGTCCGACGACCGCCGGCGCGACGTCGCAGTCCAAGCGCGCCTCGAGGAGTGTTCCTGCGACGCGCGTGGTTCCTGCGACGCGCGTGGTTCCTGCGACGCGCGTGGTTCCTGCGACGCCCTGGTTCCTGCGATTCCCGTGCCTCCAGCGATGCCCGTGGTTTCTGCGACACCCGTCCGGAGCTCGAAGGCGTCCGCTCCGACATCGGTGGCCGAGCGCGCCTGCTGGCGGGGCGTCAGTCGAGGCGCAGGTCCGAGAGGAGCGCCGCGATCTCGCGGGCGTTGGTCGTCCCGTAGTTGGCGAAGCAGTTGTTCATCAGCACGTGGGTCTCGCGGGCGCCCAGCGCTGCCTCCCGGATGCGGGGCACCCAGGCCGCCAGCTCGTCGCGGTCGTAGAGGTAGCGGAACCGCTCGACCGTGGGGATCCCCGGGGTTTCCCAGGTGTCCGCGCGACGCCCATGGAACCGGACCAGCGCGAGCTCGGGCGAGGTGACCGCGACCACCGGTGGCATGCTGCTGGCAAGCCCCTGCGGCCCGTCCACCATGACGAACGGAATGGCGTGGTCGGCGAGGAAGCGCAAGGTCCGCTCTGCGTTCTTCTCGTTCAGCCACGCGGCGCTGCGAAACTCGACGGCGCAGGGCAGGCCGCCGAGCCGTTCGCGGGCCTCCAGGATCGCGTCGCGCGCCTCGGACGACGGGAAGACCCAGCGCGGGTACTGGAGCAGCACGGACCCGAGTTGGCCCGAGGCCCGGAGCGGCTCGATCCCCTCGGCGAAGCGCCGCCAGACCTCGTCGCGGAGCTCCGCCGGCAGGTCCTTCGCGTAGAGGCGGGGCTTGGTCGCCAGGTCGGCCGGCAGCGCTTCCCGGAGCCGCTTCGGGAGGCGGCGGGGCTCGCTCGGCTGGCCGGTCATGAGGGCGTGCGCCTTGACGTCGAAGGTGAAGTCGGGCGGGGTGCGTCGGACCCACAGCTCGGCCGTCGCCGGGACCGGGAGCGCGTAGTAGGTGGCATCCACCTCCACCACCGGGAAGTGGCGGGCGTAGAAGGCGAGGCGTTCCTCGGCGGTGTCGGCGCCCGGCGGGTAGAAGACGCCGGGCGCGATCATGGTGGGATCGGTCCAGGAGGCCGTGCCGACCCGGATCCAGCCGCCACCGGGGGACGCGATCGGATCGGCCGCGGCGTCCTCGATCGCCCGCGCGCGCTCCGCGGCCTCGCCGGCGCCTGGGTCATGCGGGCCCCCGTATGGCATCGATCGTTCCGCGCGACGCTCGACCATCTTGCGTGTGGTCCTTCCTCTTCACGGTGTTGACGCTGCCCGGGCCGTCAGCTTGTTTCGGCCCGCGTCGCCGGTCGGGCTCCGGGCATCTCCGCCGGTATCGGACTCGGTGGTTGGTCGGGCTCCAGTCCGGCCCGACCTCCTCAAGCCTCCTCCGGACGCTCCGCCGGGAGCGTGAAGACGAACGCCGCCCCTTCTGCCGGCTGCTCGACCCGGATGGTGCCGCCCATGGCCTCCAGCAGCCCGCGCGCCACGTTGAGCCCGAGGCCGGTCCCTCCGGAGGCGCCCGACGTCGCGAACCGGTCGAACATGCGATCGCGAACCGAGTCGGAGATGCCCGGGCCATGGTCCCGGACGGTCACGACCAGGCGGTCGGCCACCGCACCGTCGGTTTGGTGGGTCGCCTGGGCGCCGGCGTCCGCGGCCGCCTCTTCGCCGGCCCCCGAGGCGAACGCCGGCCCGCGGCTCTTCGTGGCCGCCGCTCCGTCGGCCCCTGCCGCGAGTGCCGCATCGGCGTTCGGCGTCAGCCCCCCCTCGGCCTGCCGCAGCGTCGCGCCGGCGTGCGGCACCACCGCAGCTCCGCCGTTCAGCGTCCGCCCCGCGTCGGCGTGCGTACCGCGCTCGAGCTCGATCGTCACCTCGATCGGCGTTTCGCCGCCGTGCTTCACTGCGTTGTCCAGGAGCGCCCACACCACCTGGTCCACCCAGTCCCG
>JAKAHX010000016.1 GCA_021814735.1 Chloroflexota bacterium
CGCGCGTGCCGACCAGGAGGTGTTTCCCGACCGCCTCGACGCTCACCACGGTCTGCCCTGTCAACCGTTCGACCGGCGCACCGCCCGGCCTCCCCCGTGCAGCCGTGATGGTGCGTCCCTCCAGCACCGCGCGCAGCACCGCCGCGGTCCGGGCGAGCGTGTCTCCCTCCGGCATGCGACGGCGTCAGACGCGCCCGGACGGCCGCGCGGCCCGGGACGGGTCACGGGGGTCCGGCGGCGCCCCGGGCTGCCAGCCCCGGTACCCGGGCCGGAAGCCCGCTGCCTCGAAGGCCGACCGGTGGGGCGACGCACCGGGATCGGCCCCATTCACCCTCGCGATCGCGAGCGACCGGAGCCGGCCCTCCCCCACGAGGCCGCCCAGGGCTCGCAGCGCCGCGACACCCGCGCCCGGGAGATCCCAGGCGGGCAGCGTGCGCAGGGAGCGGGCGCCCCGCTCCAGGTAGGCGGCCGGCTCGCCGTCCAGCAGCACCACGTACGCGCCGGCGACGCGAGCGGGACCGTGTGCCCCCGCTCCGGCGGTGGCCGGCCAGGGCAGCGCCGCACCGTACGGCTGCGCCGGGTCCACCGCCGCGAGGACCAGGACCGCGGATGGGTCGAGCTCGTCCCCCGGCGACCGACGCTCGGCCCGGAGGCGCTCGACCGAACCCGGCAGCGCGAACTGCGCACCACCCAGGTGCTCCACGAAGTATCCGCGCCGAACCCGGCCGCGCTCCTCGAGCTCGCGCAGCACCGGGTAGACGGCCGCGAACCCGCCCGCGACGTCCTCCGCCGCCACCGCGTCGCGCGTCAGGATGCCGTGCCGGTCGAGCAGTGAGAGGGCCAGCGCGTGCATCCGCTCCGTCGGCGACGGCCGCGTGCCGTCGCCACCCTCCGCCCCTTCGACGAGGGACCAGCGCCCGGCAGCCTCGGGCGGCACTGCGTGCAGACCGCGCCGCGCCCCTGCGCCGGAAGATCGGCGCCAGCGCAGCGCCCGGAGGGGCGCGAAGGTGTCGTTGGTGATGCGGCCGGACCAGGCGAGATCCCAGAGGGCGTCCAGGATCTCCCGCTCCGGTGGCGGCGTCTCGTCCAGTTCCCGGGCCGAGTCGTGGACTGCCGCGAGCAGGTCCCGATAGAAGGAGGCGCCACGCCGGGTCAGACCCGCCAGCAGTGCCGCGTGGATCCAGCGGCGTTCCGAGGAGGGCTCCCCTGCTGGAGGGGCGGGCAGGAGGAGCCGCACGCGCTCTGGCCGGTACAGGGCCAGCCGGCCGTCGTCGGCCCCGAGACGCCCGCGACCGACCCAGGCCACCTCGCCGGCCGCACCGAGATCGTCCAGCAGCCGCGGCACGTAGCCCGGGACCCTCGCCGGCAGGATGTCTCGCTCGAGCACGCTCGCCGGGAGCGGGACGCCCTCCAGCTGGGCCACGACCTCCGCCAGCCGCTCCGACCCTCCCACGGCGTGGCGGCCCACGCCCTGCCACCCGGGAAGGAACCGCGCCAGCGCGGCCGGATCCACCGGCTCGACCTCGCGCCGCAACCGCGCCAGGGAACGGCGACGCAGCGCGCGCAGCACGTCCGGGTCGCACCACTCGCGCTCGACGCCCCCGGGACGGAACTCGCCCCGGAGGATGCCGCCCTCCGCCATCAGCTCCTCCAGCGCGCGTTCGACGACCAGGGGCGGAACACCCCAGCGCGCGGCCGGTTCGTTCGACGTGAACGGCCCGTGCGTACGCGCCCAGCGGCGCAGGAGATCGCGGAGCGCACTGGCCACGGGTTCCAGGTCCGCCGCCGGCACGCCCAGAGGCGGGGCCACGCCGAGGCCATCGCGATACCGTCCCGCGTCTTCCGCCGCGATCCAGCGCGGCTCGCCCGCGACGTGAACCCGCACGGCCCGCCGATCGGTTTCCAGCTCGCGCGCCCAGGCGTCCACGGCAGCGGCCCTCGTGCCGCCGTCCTCGAGGGGGACCCGTGCCGCGAGCTCGGCATCCGACAGGTCCCCCAGCCGGCGCAGCATGTCGTGCAGCTGGTCGGTGGAGCGCGGGCCCCGGCGACCGGCCAGGCCCTGGAGCTCCAGCTCCAGCTCGCCCAGCGCCTCGCGGTCCAGCAGGTCGCGGAGCTCCTCGGCGCCGAGCAGCTCGCGGAGCAGGTCGCGGTCGAGCGCCAGCGCCTGCGCCCGCCGGTCGACCAGCGGCGCGTCGCCCTCGTACATGAAGGCCGCAACGTAGCCGAAGAGGAGCGACCTGACGAACGGCGACGGACGGGGCGTCTCCACGTGGCGGACCGCCACCTCGCGTCGCTCGATGCTCGCCAGCAGATCCCGGAGTGCCGGCAGGTCGAAGACGTCCTGCAGGCACTCCCGGTACGTCTCGAGCACCACGGGGAACGACCCGTAGCGGGATGCCACCTGCAGGAGCTGGGCCGCGCGCTGGCGCATCTGCCAGAGGGGCCGGCGCCTGCCCGCGCGGACGCGGGGGAGCAGCAGGGCGCGCGCCGCGTTCTCACGGAACCTCGCCGCGAACAGCGCCGAGGATCCGAGTGCCGCGACCACGGCCTCCTCCATCTCGTCGGGAGGTCCGAAGCACGCCCGGTCGAGCGACCCGTCCCCGGCCCAGGCGTCGTCCCCCATCGCGCCGGCACCGCCCTCCATGGCGGGGATCCGCAAGACGATGCCGTCGTCGGACCACAGGGCCCGGACGTCCACGCCCATGGCGTCGCGCAGGCGACCCTCGATGGCCAGCGCCCAGGGCGCGTGAACCCGCCCGCCAAAGGGACTCAGCAGGCAGACCCGCCAGTCGCCCAGCTCGTCCCGAAACCGCTCCACGACCACGGTCTGATCGGTGGGGACGACCGATGCCGCGGCCTGATCGTCGAGATATCCGAGCAGGTTCTCACCGGCCAGGCGATCCAGGTCGTGCTCCGCCGCCAGCCGCTCGAGGGTCCGCTCCCGCCCGCGGCTCCCCCGTGCGTCGGTCAGCAGGTGCCGCGTGAAGGCCCCCAGCGCCCGGCCCAGCTCCACGGGACGTCCCGGTCCGTCACCCTTCCAGAACGGGACCTTGCCCGGTTGCCCGGGTGCCGGCTCCACCAGCACCCGGTCGGGGGTGATGCGCGTGACCCGCCACGCGCTGGCCCCGAGCAGGATTACCTCGCCCTCTCGGGTCTCGTACACCATCTCCTCGTCCAGCTCGCCGACGCGCCGCGGGCCCCCGCCCCCGTCGAGGAAGACGCCATAGAGCCCGCGGTCCGGGATCGTGCCTCCCGACACGACCGCGACAGTGCGGCTCTCGGCTCGCGCGCGGACCGTGCCGGCGACCCGGTCCCAGACCACCCGGGGACGCAGCTCGGCGAACTCGTCGGACGGATAGGCACCCGCCAGCATCTCCAGCACGCTCTCGAAGGCCGCCCATCCGAGGGTGGCGAAGTTCTCCGCCCTGCGCACCAGCCGATACAGGTCGCCCACCGGCCAGGTGCGTTCCACCGCCATCGCCACGAGCTGCTGGGCCAGCACGTCGAGCGGGTTGCGCGGCAGGACCGTCGATTCGATGGCGCCCTGGTGCATGGCACGCGTCACCACTGCGCACTCCAGCAGGTCCCCGCGGTACTTGGGGAAGATGACCCCCCGCGACGGCTCGTCCACCCGGTGCCCGGCCCGTCCGATGCGCTGCAGCCCACGGGCCACCGACCCCGGCGACTCCACCTGGATGACCAGGTCCACCGACCCCATGTCGATCCCGAGCTCGAGCGAGCTGGTCGCCACGATCCCCGCCAGGCGCCCCTCCTTGAGCGCCTCCTCCACCCGTACCCGCTCCTCCCGGGCCAGCGACCCGTGGTGGGCCCGCACCAGGTCCTCGCCCGCGAGCTCGTTGATCCGCTGCGCCAGCCGTTCGGCGAGCCCGCGGCTATTGACGAAGACGATCGTGCTGCGCGAGGCGCGAACGAGGTCCAGGATGCGCGGGTGGATCGCCGGCCAGATGCTGAAGCGCTCGGTGGGGCCGGTAGCCGGACCTCCCGTCGCCTCGGCCAACGGGATGGGCTCCCCGAGGCGCGACATGTCCTCGACGGGCACCACCACCCGGAGCTCGAGCGCCTTGCGTACGCCGGCGTCCACGATGGTGACCGGCCGCGGCCGCGCGGGGGCCGCTTCGATGGCCGACCGAGGTGTGTGGAGGCTCGCCGGCATCGAACCGTCCGGCCGCTCCTCCGGCCCCGCGGGGGCCTCCTCGCGCCCACCGAGGAACGCCGCCACGGTGGACAGTGGGCGCTGCGTGGCGGACAGCCCGATGCGCTGCGGCGGCCGGGCAGTCAGTCCCTCGAGCCGTTCGAGCGAGAGGGCGAGGTGCGCGCCTCGCTTGGTGCCCGCCAGGGCGTGGATCTCGTCCACGATCACCCAGCGGACCGACCGCAGGGCCTCGCGCGCCGCCGAGGTGAGCAGCAGGTAGAGCGATTCCGGCGTGGTGACCAGGATGTCCGGCGGATGCCGCCCGAACGACCGGCGCTCCTCCGCCGGCGTGTCCCCCGTGCGCATCGCGACCCGGATGTCCGGGGCCGTTCCGCCGCTCGCCTCGGCACGCAGCCGGATACCTGCGAGCGGGGCGCGCAGGTTGCGCTCGACGTCGTGCACGAGCGCCTTCTGGGGCGAGACGTAGAGCACGCGCAGCCGGTCCAGGGGCCGAGCTGGCACCGGCTCGACGGCCAGCCGGTCCAGGCACCACAGGAACGCCGCCAGGGTCTTGCCGGAGCCGGTCGGTGCGCAGACCAGCGTGTGCCGACCGCCTGCGATCGCCGGCCACGCGCCCGCCTGGGCCGGCGTGGGCGCCTCGAACGAGGCGCGGAACCACGCGCGCGTCGCGGGCGCGAAGCCCGCCAGCGGGTCCGCGGACGCGCCTTGCACGCCGCGGGGCAACGAGGGGCCGGGCACGGGAGAGAAGTATAGGGAGCGACCCCTCAGGGACCCCGCGGGCGGCCGGCGGGCGAGCCCGATGGAGCCGCGCGATGGTCCCCGGGCGTGCGGCGAGACGCTACCGTCGCGCCGCCGCGTACGCCTCCTGCGGCCGCACCACCAGCACCGGCACCCGGGAGTGGCGCACCACGTACTCTGAGACGCTGCCGAGCAGGAGACGCCCGATCACGCTGCGACCGTGCGTCCCCACCACGACCAGGTCCGCGGATTCAGCCTCCGCGGCCGCCACGATCGCCTCGCCCGGCTGGCCCTCCCAGGTGAGGTACGTGGCCGCGACGCCGGCGCGCAGCGCGTCGTCCACCACGGCCCTCGCGATCGCGTCGGCCTCCTCGCGCGCCGCCACGGCGGTGCCCGGGAACATGGCACTCGCGGCTGCCACCTCGGGCACGTTCACCACGTTGATGACGATCAGCCGCGCCTGCAGGCGCCCGGCCAGATCGATCGCCTCGTCTGCGGCCGCACTCGACGCCGGGGATCCGTCGGTGGCCACGAGGATCGTCTCGATCATCGCCATGGCGCCTCCTTTCCTCCGCCCGAGCCTGCATCGCGCGCGCGGCGGGCGGCGTCTGCCGGACGGCCCGAACGCGCCGGTCAGCCGGCCCGGTTCCCCGGGACGCGCGGTCCCCGCTTGGCCCTCTCCGGCGCGGGGGGACGAGCGCTGGACCGAAACACGGATCGTGCCGCACGCACCCCCGGCCGCGGTGGCCCCAGGCCGACCGAGCCACCAGGTCGACGATCACGCGGGCGCGTCGCGCCCCGGCCGCGGACGGTGCGTCGACCAGACCGCGGTCACGCGCGGCGGTCCTGCGTGGTGCGCTCAGGCTGCGAGCGCCCGGAGCTGCCCGACCAGGCTGGATCCCGAGAGCCGCTTGAGCAGCGTGGCACCCACGCCGCACCGCCGGGCATCCAGCCGCTCCTGCTGATCCCAGTACGACGCGAGGACCGCGATCCGGCTGTGCTCCAGCGGATCCGCGACCGCCCGCACCACCGGGCGCCACCCGCTGCGCAGGTCGCCGTCGACCAGTGCCACGTCGATCCGCGTCTCCCGGACCACGGCCGCAGCCTCGGCGGCGCTGGATACCCGGGCCACGATCTCGAAGCCGTGACGGGACAGGTAGTCCGACAGCGCGTCTCCCGCCGCGCGGTGATCGCTCACCAGGAGCAGGCGGAGGGGCTCGGCAGCGGGAGGTACCATGCCGGAAGGTTGCCCACCCGAAGATGGAGGGCGAAGCGACGAAGAGGCCAAATAACCGGGCCGTTCGGCCCTACGCACATCACAGCTGCGTGACGATGCTATCGGGCAAGGCGAACGCCGCAGGGGACGCGCGGCGTTCGCCTCCTTGATTCCCGCGGCGGAGCAGCGAGGTGGCCAGGATGCAGTCCTCGACACCACACACCCCCGGTCCGCCGGATGCGGACGGCGCCCAGCTGGTCCCCGTGGAGCGGCTCCGGCGCCGCTGCGACCCCGCAGTCTTCACGTTCGCCTCCACCGCCGAACTGCGTCCGCTGGACCAGACGGTCGGCCAGCCGCGTGCCACGGGGGCGATCGCGTTCGCCCTCGGGATCCACGATCCCGGCTACAACCTGTTCGTGCTCGGGCCGACCGGGACCGGCCGGCGCACCACCCTGCACGCGTATCTCGAGCGGGCGGCCCGGGAACGCCCCAGCCCACGCGACTGGGTCTACCTGTTCGACATGGCCAACCCGCGGCGACCGATCGCGGTCTCCTTCCCGGCCGGCCAGGCCGGGGCGTTCGCCCGTGACGTCGCGCGGTTCGTCGCGGATGCCGGCCGGGAGATCACGCGCGCCTTCGAGAGCGATGAGTATCGTCGCCGCGCCGGGCTGGTGACCTCGGAGACGGACGAACGCCGCCAGGCCACCCTGTCCGCCTTCCGCGCGGAGGCGGCGGTGCTTGGCCTGGGGCTCGAGTTCACCCCGGCCGGGATCCTCACCCTCCCGATCCGCGACGGCCGGCCGATCCGGGCCGACGAGTTCGACCAGCTCTCCCCCGAGGAACGAGAGGTCTACCGGGAGCACGGCCACACAATCGAGGAGCGGCTCCCTGACGTGCTGGCGCGCCTGCGCGCCCTCGAGCGCGAGGCCCGGGAGCGGATGGCGGCCCTCGACCGGGAGGTCGCCGTCTTCGCCATCGGGCACCTGCTCGACGAGCTCCGCGCCCGCCACGCCGGCATCGAACGCCTCGGCTCGTGGTTCGACGCGCTGCGGGACGACATGCTGGAGCACCTGGACCTGTTCCGCCCGACCGCGGAGGCCGAGACGGCGGACCAGGCCGGCCACGTGGCCCAGGAAGCACGCCAGGCCCGCGAGGCGATCCTCGGGCGCTACGCGGTCAACGTGCTGGTGACGCACCAGCCGGATGCGCCCGCCCCGGTCGTCGACGAGCCCAGCCCCACCTACTACAACCTCTTCGGGCGGATCGAGTACACGACCCTGATGGGCGTGGTCACCACGGACCATCGCAACATCCGCCCGGGCGCCATCCACCGGGCCAGCGGCGGCTTCCTGGTGCTCCGGGTCCAGGACCTCCTGGCAGATCCGCTCGCGTGGGAACGACTGAAGGACACCCTGCGAACGGGACAGGCGCGCGTCGAGAACATCGGCGCGCAGTACGTCCTCTTCCCCACCGCCACCCTGGAGCCCGAGCCGATCCCGGTGGACGTGAAGGTGGTGCTGGTGGGTCCGGCCGCCCTCTACCAGGCCCTCTACCTTGTCGACGAGGAGTTCCGGACGCTATTCAAGGTGCGCGCCGAGTTCGACGTCGAGATGCCGTGGGGCGACGCGGAGGCCGCGCTCTACGCGTCGTTCATCGCGGGGCACGTCCAGGCGTCCGGGCTCCACCATTTCACGCCAGAGGCGGTCGCGCGCGTCGTCGAGCACGGCGCACGGATCGCCGAACACCAGGAGCGGCTCTCCACCCGCTTCTCCGAGATCGTGGACCTGGTGACCGAGGCGAGCTACTGGGCCGGCCAGGCAGGCCGCGAGCTGGTGGCCGGCGAGGACGTGACCCGCGCGGTGCAGGCGCGCCAGGAACGGGCGGGCCTGGCCGAGGAACGGCTCCGACGGCTGATGGCCGAGGGGACGCTCCACATCCAGACCACGGGACAGACGGTCGGCCAGGTGAACGGGCTGGCCGTCCTGACCACCGGCGATCATGCCTTCGGTCAGCCGATCCGGATCACGGCCACCACGGGCGTGGGACCTGGCGAGGTGGTACACGTCGACCGCGAGACGGAGATGAGCGGCCGCATCCACACCAAGGGCTTCCTGATCGCCTCCGCGTTTCTCGCCGAGCGATACGGGCGGGCCCGTCCCCTCAACATCCGCGCCTCGGTGGCGGTCGAGCAGTCGTACGAGGCGATCGAGGGGGATTCGGCCTCGCTGGCCGAGATCTGCGCACTGCTCTCCAGCCTCGCGGACCTCCCGGTCCGGCAGGGGCTTGCGGTGACCGGTTCCATGGACCAGCACGGCGCCGCTCAGCCCGTGGGTGGGGTCAACGAGAAGATCGAGGGCTTCTTCCACGCCTGCCGGATCGGCGGGCTGACCGGCGACCAGGGCGTGATCCTCCCCGAAGCCAACATCCGCAACCTGATGCTCGCCCAGGACGTGCTCGACGCGGTGGAAGCCGGCACCTTCCACGTCTGGGCGGTGCGCGACGTCGACGACGCCCTCGGGCTCCTGACCGGGGTGCCGGCGGGACGGCGGGGCGAGGACGGGCGCTATCCCGACGGGACCATCCACCGTCTGGTCGACGACCGCATCGCCTTCCTGGTGGACCAGGCGCGCCAGTTCACGTCGCCGCCCCAGCCCTGAGACCGCCGCGGCCCGGCGCAGCACCGGTCCTCCCGGGCGCCGGCATCCCGGCGGGGCCGGCAGGCCCGCCAGCACCGGTCCTCCCGGGCGCCGGCAGCGAGGCCTGCCCGGTGGACCCGGGCGCTACAGGTAGTGGCGTCCGCGCGCGATGCAGTCGAGGTCGGCCCGGAAGTCCGGGTGCGCGATCGCGGTGAGCGCCCTCGCCCGTTCCGAGATGCTGCGCCCGTGCAGATGCGCCACCCCCCACTCGGTGACCACTGTCTGGACGTGTGCGCGCGTGGTGACCACCCCGGCGCCCTCCTTGAGGGCGCACACGATCCGGGAGGTCCTGCCGTCGGATGTCGTGGACGGGAGGGCGATGATGGAGAGCCCTTCCTCGGCCAGCGCCGCGCCGCGGACGAAGTCCATCTGGCCGCCGACACCGCTGTAGAGGCGCCAGCCGATGGAGTCCGCGCACACCTGTCCGGTGAGGTCGACCTCGATTGCCGAGTTGATCGAGCGCATGCGCCGGAACCGGCGGATCACGGCCGTATCGTTGGTGTAGTCGACCTCGCGCATCTCGACCATCGGGTTGTCGTCCGCGAAGTCGTAGAGGCGCTGGGTCCCCATCATGAACGTGGCCACCACCTTGCCCCGGTCCAGTTCCTTGCGGGCCCCGGTGATCACGCCGGCCTCGACCAGGTCGACCACGTTGTCGGTGACCATCTCCGTGTGCACGCCCAGGTCGTGCTTGTGGCGGAGCGCGAGGCCAACCGCACTCGGGATCGCGCCGATCCCCATCTGGAGCGTCGCCCCGTCGGGGATGAGGTCGGCGACGTAGTCGGCGATGCGGCGTTCCACCTCGCCGGGCGCGCCGGGGTCGTGCACGTAGGGGGGCCGATGCACCTCGATCGCGAGATCGATCTCGGAGACGTGCAGGAAGCTGCTCCCGTGCGTTCGGGGGAGCGCGGAGTTGACCTGGGCGATGACGGTCTTCGCGCACCGCACCGCGGAAAGCGTGGCGTCCACCGAAGTGCCGAGCGAGCAGAAGCCGTGCGCGTCGGGCGGTGTGACGTTGATGAAGGCGGCGTCGAGCGGGACCAGGCCGCGGGTGAACAGGCCGGGGACGTCGGACAGGAAGACGGGGATGTACTCTGCGCGGCCCTCCGCGACCGCCTGCCGGGCGTTCGGCCCGATGAAGAGGGCGCGGTGCCGCAGGTGCCCCGCCATCTCGGGCGCCATGTGCGGCGCGGGCCCCTCCGCGTGCAGGTGGACGATCTTGACGTCCTCGAGGTCGAACGCGCGGGCGCAGAGCGCGTCCAGCAGCTCGGTGGGCGTGGCCGCCTCGGCCTGGACGAAGATCTGGTCGCCGGACCGGATGCCGGCCACGGCTTCCGCGGGGGTCACGATCCGCATGGACGGAGCCTATGGCGCGAAGCCTGCACGGGTAACGATCCGAACCGCGCCGCCTCGAGGGGCCGGAGGGCCCGTCCACCGGACACGCGCCACGTCCCGCTCAGCGGGTCGGGTGCTGCGTCGCACCGGCCGGCCGGTGTCGGCTACTCCGCGCCGGGGAGACGGTGACGGGCGACGAACGCGGCGGCCTGCGACCGACGCTGCAGGTTCAGCTTCGCAAGGATCGAGCTGACGTAGTTCTTGACCGTCTTGTCGGAGAGGAAGATCTCCGAGGCGATCTCCTTGTTGGTCTTCCCCTCGGCGATCAGCAGCAGGATCTTCTGCTCCTGGCGCGTCAGCTGCGCGAGCTCGTCGGTGTACGTGCCCGTGGCGATGCGCCGCACGCGGTCCAGGACCTTCTCGGTCACCGCGGGGTCGAGGAGCGACTCGCCCCGCCCCACCGCCTCGAGCGAGGAGACGAGGTCGCGGCCGCGGATCTGCTTGAGGAGATAGCCGCTCGCGCCGGCGACGATCGAGGCAAAGACCGCCTCCTCGTCGGGGTAGCTGGTCAGGATCACCACGCGCGTCTGGGGCATCTCCGAGCGGATCTCGCGGGTGGCCTCGATCCCGGACCCGTCGGGCAGACGCACGTCCATCACGATGAGGTCGGGCTGGTACTTGTGCGCAGACTCGATCGCCTCCGCCACCGTGCCCGCCTGCGCGACGACCTGGAAGCCCTCGCGTCGCTCGAGCAGCGAGACCAGTCCCTGGCGCACGACCTCGTGGTCGTCCACCACCAGGAGCCGCAGCGGCCTGGTTGTCGCCCCTTCAGTCACCGTCGTCCTCCGATCCCCGCTCAGGCCGCGCCGGTCACGGCTCCCCCGAGCGGCACGCGGACCGCCACCCGGGTCCCGCGCCCAACGCCGCTCTCGACGAGGAGTTCCCCACCGAGCTCGGATGCGCGCGTGCGCATGTTACCGAGTCCCATGTGACCCGGCCCGCGCCTGGCGGACGGGTCGAACCCCACGCCATCATCCACGATGGCCAGTTCCAGTGCACGCTCCCCGGCGCGAAGCCGGATCTCGGCGTGGTTCGCGCGCGCGTGGCGCGCCACGTTGCTCAGCGCCTCGCGGGTGAGGTGCAGGAGCTGCATCGTGTCGTCGGCGGGGATCTCGAAGTCGGCGGGGCCATCCACCTCGAGCGCGATGTCGATCATGGTGTTGACCCGGAACTCCTCGGCCATGGCGGCGAGCGCCTCGACCAGCCCGGCCTGGTCCAGCGGCTCCGGCCGGAGGCCGAAGATGAAGTTGCGGATGTCCCGGATGGTCAGGTTGATCGACTCGATCGCGTGCTCGATCTTCTCCGCGGCGGCGGTCGAATCGTTCGGCAGTTCTTCCAGGGCGTCGTCCAGCATCAGCCCCACCGCGTAGATGCTCTGGATGACGCCGTCGTGGAGGTCGCGACCGATGCGCTGGCGTTCCTCGAGGATCGCCAGCCGTTGCTCCTGCTCGTGGAGCCTCGCGTTCTCCATGGCGATCCCCGCGTGGGCGGCGAAGCGCTCCACCAGCCGCTGGTCGGCATCGGTGAACGGCGTGCCGTCCTCCTTGTCCGTCAGGTAGAGGTCGCCGATGACGCGGCCGCGTGCGGTGACAGGCACACCGAGGAGGCTGTGCATCGGCGGGTGGTGCGGCGGAAACCCGACGCTCCGCGGGTGGGCCGTGATGTCGGGGACGCGGATCGCGCGGGCCTCCTCGACGATCATCCCCAGCAGCCCGTGACCCCGCGGTGGCGGACCGATGCGCTCGCGCTCCGCCCGGCTGAGGCCGCTGGTGATGAAGGGGTCGATCTGGCGCTGCTCGTCCAGCACGCCGAGCGCGGCATACCGGGCGCCCACCAGGCGCCGCACGTTGTCCACGATCGGCTGGAGCACCCGTTCCGCCGACAGCACGCCCGCGATGCCGCGCGTGGCATCGTCCAGGGCCGCCAGCTGCTCCTCCCGGGCGCGCGCGGTGGCCACGGCATGGGCCCTCGAGGCCACCAGCTCGACGACCCTTCCAGCCGACGTCGCCGCCTCGTGCGGGCCGTCGACGAGCAGTTCACCCAGGTCGTCGGACTCGTCTGCCGTCCGGAGCACGCGTCGCTCGAGGTCCGGCGCACGCCCACCGGCGGGCGCGCGCCGCAGCGACCCCACCCCGACCTCGACCGCCGGCAGCGGCCCTCGCAGCACCAGCCGGATCCCGGACAGCTGCCGCGCGGCGGCGTACGCCCCCAGCGCCTTCGAGAGCTGCGCACGCTCGGGCGCGCCGGAGGTGCGTGTCCACGCCTCCACGGCCTCGAGCAGCTCCACGAGTGGGTCCAGGGAGGACGGCCCACTGCCGGCCGGGAGGCCGCCGTCATCGACGAGCGCCGTCCCGGCCGGGGCGGGCGCTGGGTCCTGGGACTCGGCGCCGCGGGTGCCGGTCCGGCTCATGACCGGCGCTCCCAACCAGCGGCAGCCGCCGCCCGGCCCAGGCCCTCGGCCGGCGACGACCCGCGGTCGAGCTCCGCGGCGTAGCGCCCCAGCATCTCGGCAAACGCGCCACCGTCCTCGTCAGGCGCCACGACCACCGTCGCGGTCGACGCGAGTCGCTGGCCCGGCGTTACGCCGGCGGGCAGCACGGCGATCACCTGCGCACCCCGCCAGGCTGCCGCATCGAGGGCCGCCGCCTCCGCCGCGGGATCGAGCGGCTCGGCGAGCACCAGCACGCCGAACTCGAGGATGTACTCGAGCCCCAGCTCCACGTCGGCAGCATCCAGGCGCACCCACCGAGTGTCCGCCGGCGGGATGCCCTCCGGC
>JAKAHX010000017.1 GCA_021814735.1 Chloroflexota bacterium
CACTCGCGGAGTACAACGCCTGGGTGGATCCGGAGGCGGCGGAGATCGTCTTCCAGTCCGGCATGCCCATCACCATGGTGGGCTGGGATGTGTCACGCCAGTACGCGACGATCGGCCCCGAGGAGATGCGGCGGATGGAGGCAGTGCACACGGAACTGGCGCGGTTCTGCGTGGCGATCCAGCGGCGGCTGCTGGAGTACTGCCTGACGCAGACGAAGCTCGACGGATTCGATCTACCCGACCCGATCGCGATGGCGGTCGCCCTGGACGACCGCGTTGCCACCCGGGTCGACCGTCGTTTCGTCGCGGTCGAAACCGGCGGGCGCTGGGGCCGCGGCCAGACGATGATCGACGACCTGGAGGTCACCGGCCGGCGGCCGAACCTCGACGTGGTCCGGGAGGCATCCCGCTCGCGCTTCCTCGCACTCCTGTACGGCGCGATCGGCGCGTGATCCCCGGGCACACCGTGCCAACCTCGATTCCAGTCAGCGGGGCGTGCCGGGACCTGCGGACACCCCGGAGTGTCGCAACGCCGGCGTGTTCGGGCCCTCGGGCCGACCTGTCGCCTCAGCCCTCGAACCGCTCCACGGAGGCAAGGCCCCGGACGAACGACAGGTAGTCGCCCTTCGCCATACGAGGCGCCGCAGCGGCGAGTACCTCGCGCGCGCCGGCCGCGTCGTCCGCCAGCAGGTCGACCACCGTGCCCGCGAGCGCCTTCGTCGGGTCCAGGTAGGCCGCCGTCTCGTCCACCACGTGGAAGGAGGCCCCGTGGATGGTGCCGCCGAACCCGCCCGTGCTCGGATGCAGCAGGTGGAGGACCTGCGACAGGTCGCCCGCGTCCGTGGACGCCTTGAAGGCGGGCCGTGTGGTCCAGCCCTCCTCCCCCACCACCGCACGTGCCACGCGGCCGAAGCGGCGCTGCATCACGGGATCCTGGACCAGCGGCAGGTAACCCGGCAGCGTCTCGATCTCGACCGCTGCTCCCAGCGCCGACGCGCCCGCGCGCAGGCTCCGGTCCACCGCGCCGATCGCATCCTGCATCGCGCCCACCGAGAGCGCCCGGATCTGCGTCTCGAGTCGGGCCTCCGCGGGCACCACGTTGACCGCGTCCCCCCCGCGGGTGAGGATCGAGTGCACCCGCACCCCGTCCTCGTCGCGGAAGGTCTCCCGCTGCATCCCCATCGCGGTCAAGGCCAGGGAGGCCGCGTGCAGGGCGTTGATCCCCTGGTCCGGAGCGGCCGCCGCGTGCGCGGCCCGGCCGAGGAACCGGCTGCGCTTGACGACGAAGCCCGTGGAGCCCGCGGGGACGGACAGCCGCCGGTCATCCGGGTCGGACGACGCGTGGATGTACATCGCCATGTCCACGTCGTCGAAGACACCGAGCCGGAGCAGCTCGGGCTTGCCGCCCAGGAACTCGATGCGCCCGGCGCGCGCCTGCTCGGTCCGCCAGGCCAGGTCCACGTACTCCTCGGCTGGCACGGCGATGAAGGCCACGCGACCGGCCAGGTGCCCCTCGATCGCGGCTGCCCGCAGCGCGGTGGCCACCCCGAGCATCTGTGCCACCTGGGCATGGTGGCCGCAGGCATGCGCAACCCCGGTCGCAGGATCCGCGGCCGGATGGTCGGGCACCGGGAGACCGTCCAGCTCACCAAGGATCGCCACGGTCGGGCCGGGCACCCCCAGCTCCATGTCGGCCCGCACGCCCGTGATGGCGAGCCCCTCTCGGGGCTCGAGCCCGAGCGCCCGCATCCGGTCCGCGACCAGCGCGGCGGTACGGAACTCACGAAATCCGATCTCCGGCTGGGCCCAGATGGCCCGACCGATGTCGACGATCTCGTCCCGTCGCGCGTCAACGGCGGCTATGACCCGTGCGATCAGCTCTTCGGTGCCCATGCCCCGATGCTAGAGCAGGGAGCGCCGGCACGGGCAAACCGCGCGCCCCGCGACCGCGTACTGGTGGGTGACGCCACCACGCGCGTGGCGATCCTGATGATCGATCGACGAGGACGATCCTTGTGAGCTCCGCCGCCCGCGCCGGCGAGCCGGCGCCGCCTCCAGCCAGCCCCGAAGCATCGCCCCTGCCGCCCGGCCGGCCCGCCCTCCCTGCGGCGATAGCCCAGTCGTCCCCGGCCGCCGCGGCGCTGGCCGGCATCGCCGCTGCCGCGGCCGGGATCGGTGTGAGCGAACTGGTGGCAGGGCTCGTGCCCGGCGCCCCGTCACTCATCGTCGCGGTCGGAAGCCTGCTCATCGCCCTGCAGCCGCCGGGGGCCAAGGACCTGGTGGTCGCACTCTTCGGGGCGAGCGACAAGACGGCGCTCGGTGTGGCGGTCGCGGTGGTTGGCCTGGCGGCCGGCGCGGCCGCGGGCGTGCTCGCCCGCCGGAGCCTCCGCAACGGCGTCGAGCTACTCCTCGTCGTTGGCACCGCCGCGGGGGTCGCCGCCCTGCTCCAGCCGCTCGATTCGCCGCTGTTGGGGCTGCTGAACGCGGCGATCGGGGCCGTGGTGGCGATCGCCGCGCTTCGGTACCTGCTGGTGCTGGCCGCAGCACCGCGGGTCGACGTGGGCGCGCGCACAGGCGGCGCCCTCGAGCCACCCGGGGGCATGCCCGCCTGGGGGCGTCGCCGGTTCCTGCTCGGCGCCGGCGGCCTCCTCGGCGGCGCCCTCGTCGCCGGTGGCGTGGGTCGCTTCCTGTTGCAGCGACGCTTTCCGGCAGCAGCGCCCGTGTCCGCGAACCTCCCGGTGCCGACCGAGCTCGTCCCGCCGCTCGCGCCGGCACAGTCGCTGACGGCGCCCGGCATCACGCCGATCGTGATCCCCAACGATCGCTTCTACCGGATCGACACCGAGCTGCTGGTGCCGCAGGTCGACGCCGCCACCTGGCAACTGCAGGTGACGGGGATGGTCGACCGCCCGCTCACGCTCTCCTACGATGACCTGCTGGCCCTTCCACTCTTCGAGCAGTACGTGACGATCGCGTGCGTCAGCAACCCCGTGGGCGGCGACCTGGTCGGTAACGCGCTCTGGACGGGAGTGCACCTGCGGCAGGTGCTGGCCGCCGCGGGGATCCAGGCAGGCGCGACGCAGATCGTCGGCCGTGCCGTCGACGGCTTCACCGTCGGCTTCCCCACGTCGTGGGCGCTCGACCCCTCCCGCGAGCCGATGATCGCGGTCGGGATGAACCGCGTTCCCCTGCCGGCCGAGCACGGCTATCCAGCGCGGCTCATCGTCCCGGGACTGTACGGCTACGTGTCGGCCACCAAGTGGCTCTCCGAGATCCAGCTCACCACGATGGAGGCGTTCGACGCGTACTGGGTGCGCCTCGGCTGGGCGAAGGAGGGGCCCATCGTGGCCGAGTCGCGCATCGACCACCCGGCCGACGGAGCGAGCCTCGCGGCCGGCCCTGTGACCATCGACGGCGTCGCCTGGGCCCCCGATCGTGGCATCTCGCGCGTCGAGGTGCGCGTGGATGGGGGCGCCTGGGAGGCCGCCCAGCTCAGCCGTGCGATCTCGAGGGCCACCTGGGTGCAATGGCTCTACCGCTGGACGGCCACGTCGGGGACGCATACGATCGAGGTTCGCGCGGCCGACGGATCAGGTGCCCTGCAATCGGCCACCCCGAGTGCTCCCTTCCCCTCCGGCGCGCGCGGCTACGACCGGATCCAGGTGGCCGTGGCCTGATCGGCGCGGTGCGGGCCGGCTCACTGCCCTGATATGACGCGGGGCACGAGGCGCGGCGCCGTGTGACGCTGACTCGTGGCCGCGGCGTTGTGTTGCGCTCCCTCGCGTCCGCGGCGCGGTGTGCGGCTCACCGAGGGCCGTCCGACGACGTTCTGCCAGGGGAGCTCGCTCCCCCCTCCCCCAACCTGCGTCGAAAGCCAAGGCGTGCCGTTCCAGGCGTCGATCCTGCAGAACGTGCACCCATGGAACCGTATGGCAACTGGGGGCCGCACTCGTCCGGGATCGCGGTGCCGGCAACGACCTTTCCCAATCCGGGTGAGAGGACCCGCCGCACGACCTCGGACGGGTCGGCGTGCGCGTTGCCGCCCGATACCGCGCGTGGCCGCCCTGCCCGATCCGCGGCCGGACATACGGCAGTCCTGGCGCACTTCCTGCAGGAAAGCGGCAGGCATGACCCGCATACGGTTCTGGCCGTGCACATCCTGCAGGAAAGAGGCGTCGTCATCCGGGGCACGGAGCCCTCGGGGGGGCGTGCACCGGAAGACGGGCTGGACGCGGTCGAGCCCGGACGCCGGCGGTGGCGCCTCGAACGCCGGTGGAGCAGCGGTGCGCGGCACCGATTCGTTTCCACCAGGAACGCATCTGGTATGCTCCGCCCATGAGCTCGATCTCCTCCGTCGACGCACTCGAGTCGCTCGCCGTGGGCGCGGTGGCCATCACCACGCTGGCGCTGGCCCAGGCTGGTGTCGAGCTGACCTTCGCGCAGTGGCGGGCGCTGATGGTGATCGGCGACGGGCCCGACGGGGCGACCGTCAGCGAGATCGCCGAGCAGATCGGCTCGGCCATGTCTCCAGCCAGCCGCCTGGTGGCCCGGATGCGCGACCGGGACCTGGTGCAAGCCGAGAAGGATGCGCGGGACCACCGGGCCACGCGAGTACATCTGACTGCTCGGGGGAGCGAGGTCCGGGAGCGCGTCGTGGCCCGCCGGCGCGAGCTGCTCGAGGCGGCCATGGGCCGGTGCGCACCCCTGTCGCCGGACCTCACGCGCGCCTGCATGGAGCTCGCCACGGCGCTGCGAACCAGATCGTGACCCGCGTTCCACTGCGCCTCCGCGCAACGTCGCTCCTGCTGGCCCTGCGCACCCGCGTTCGCAACGCCCCGTACCTGCGCAAGTGGGTGATCCTCGGGGCCGTCATCGGGGTCGTCGCGGGGCTCGGGGCCATCGTCTTCTTCACCCTCCTGACGGCGGGAACACGGCTGCTGCTCGGCACGGTGGCGGGGTACTACCCGCCCACCCCGGCAGGCGAAGGCGCGGTGCCCATCACGGCGGTTGCCCGACCCTGGCTCCTGCCGATCGTGGTCGGCGCCGGCGGGCTCATCTCCGGCCTGCTGGTCACCTGGCTCGCCCCCGAGGCCGAGGGCGACGGCACCGACGCGGCGATCCGCGCGTACCACCAGGGCCCGCGCCGCATCCGGGCCCGGATCCCGCTCATCAAGGCGATCACCTCGGCGATCACCATCGGATCCGGCGGGTCGGGCGGGCGCGAGGGACCGACCGCACAGATCAGCGCCGGATTCGGCTCGCTCCTCTCGCGGATGCTCGACCTGGACGCCCGCGATTCGCGGATCGCCGTGGCCGTCGGGATCGGCTCCGGGATCGGCGCGATCTTCCGGGCGCCCCTGGGCGGCGCAGTCCTCGGCGCGGAGATCCTCTACCGCGAGGACGTGGAGGCCGAGGCCCTGGTGCCGTCGTTCATCGCGGCGATCGTGGCGTTCTCGATCTACGGCAGCGTCGAGGGGTTCTCCCCCATGTTCGGTCTGCAGACCACCGCCACGTTCGGCGCCCCCTTCCAGCTCGTCTACTACGCCATCCTGGGGGTCCTGGCGGGCCTGGTCGGCCTCCTCTTCATCCGCTCGTTCTTCGGCGCCACCCGCTGGTTTCACGGGTGGGCGGTGCCGCGCGCCCTCCGCCCCGCCATCGCCGGCCTGGCCGTGGGCGCCATGGGCGTCGTGCTCCCCGGAGCGCTGGGCACCGGCTACGGGTGGCTGCAGGCCGGGTTCGGCACCACCGTGCTGTCGATCCCGCTGTGGGTGCTGCTCGTGCTCCCGTTCGCCAAGATCCTCGCGACGTCGCTCACCATCGGCTCCGGAGGCTCCGGCGGGATCTTCGGCCCCGGCGTCGTGACCGGCGGCCTGCTCGGCGCGGCCGTCTGGCGGCTGCTGCTGCCGTTTGCGCCCGGGATCCCCGCCGATCCGTCGGGTTTCGTGATCGTGGCCATGATGGCCCTCTTCGGCAGCATCGCCCACTCGCCCCTGGCCGTCATGCTGATGGTGGCCGAGATGACCGGCAACCTCTCGATGCTGGCCCCGGCCATGGTCGCCGTGGGGCTCGCGACGTTCGTGGTCGGCGATGCCTCCATCTTCGAATTCCAGCTGCGGGACCGCGCCGAGTCGCCCGCGCACCAGTACCGCACCGCGATGCCGCTGATGGCCTCGCTGCAGGCGTCGCAGGCCCTGCGCATGCCGCGCTGCGTCGCCGGTCCCGACGAGCGAGCGGCGAGCGTGCTGCAGCGAGCGATGTACACCCGCGTGCCCGGCGTCCCGGTGGTGGGTTCGTCGGGCCGGTACACAGGCATCGTGACGGTGGCAGCGCTGCAGCATGCCGACCCGGAGGCCGTGGTCCAGGACCTGGAGAACCCGGGTTACCCGTCTGTGCACAGCACGGACAGCCTCGACCACGTGCTGGAGGAGATGAGCGAGCACGAGGTGAGCTGGCTGCCCGTGGTGGACGAGGGCACCCTGGTGGGGGTGCTGAACGTGCGAGACGTGATGCGCGCCTACCGCATGGCGATCAGAGGGAACGTGCGCGAGCTTCGCAGCCCGAGCGAGGCTGGCACCCTCGTCGAGGCCACGCTCCCGGCGGGGTCCTCACTGGTGGGCGTCCAGGTCTCGGCCGTGCCGTGGCCCCGCGACAGCGTGGTCGTGGCCATCGAGCGTGGCCCGTCGCTGGTAGTGCCCAGGGGCGACACGGAGCTGGCGGCCGGCGACCGCGTGAGTGTCTTCGCCGTGCCCTCGTCGGTGGAGGCAGTGCGCAGCCTGATGGTCGGTGACACTGCGCTCCCGGGACCGGCGGCACCGCTGGATCTCCCACACGCCGCTCCCGGACCTTCCGATGTCGGCTGACGTTCGCGCCGGCTGAACCCGCGTCAGCACACTCCCGTCGACGGACGCGCACGCTGGCCGGACCACGCCGGCTGCCGGTTGGATGCACGCCGGTTGAGATGCACGCCGGCGAACCGGCGCCGGTTGGAGATTCGCGCCGGCGAACCGGCGCCGGTGGACACTCGCGCCGCTTGGCGCGACCGCCGCCTGACGCGCGTGTTGCATGCCGGCACCACCCGTCACGATCGAGGAGGGTCCGCCGTTTCAACTGGGCAGCGAGGGACCGGCCGTTCCCCGCCGCTCGGGCGGCGTGTGACAGGCGAGGTCGGTCCCTCGCCGATCATCCAGGACCGGTGTAACCTCCCGGGCGCACGGGGCGCCTCGAGGCCGCGCGAGGCCAAGCGAAACGAGGCGCGGCGGGACCGGACGGACCGGAGGCGGCGCGACGGAGCGCGGCGCGGCGGGCCCGACGCGAGGCGGGCCAACGCCGGTGCCGGTCAGGACGCGCAGGCGCCCCCCTGCTCCAGCAGCCGCAGTCGCCAGGCCAGCGTCCCCGCGAGCAGAACGAGCGATGCCGCGCCGATCACTGGCTGCAGGGGCGCCCAGATCGTGAGTGCGCCGCTCGCTCCGAGCAGTAGCAGGGCAATCTTGTTGCATACCGGGCAGCCGATGGCCAGGAACGCAGCGACACTGCCGACGGTGGCGGACATGGTGCCCCGCTCCTCGGCCGCACCGGAGACCGTCGCCGCTGCGGCCCCGGAGACCATCGGTGACACAGCCCCGGAGAACGCTACCGACGTGGCGGAGCCGATCGGCGCCCATGCGCCTGGTTCGCCCGAGACGTCCGGCCCACTCAACCTGCCGGGGCTACCCGACGCGTCCGGCCCACCTGCCGCGGGCGCCGTGGCGGGCACAGCCGTCGATCCCCGCCCCAGTGGCACCGCCACGGCCGGTCCGGCGACCGGGAGCCCGGAGAGCCGTCCGTAGGTGGCCGCGATGAGCCCCATGAGGGGGGCCGACAGCAGCCAGACCGCGATGGCGAACGGTGCCGGGGGCACGCTGCGACCAAAGACCGGGTTCGGGATGATGGCCGCCACGAGCCCGAAGGCGACGAGCGCAAGTACGCTCCAACCCGCGGCCCGGGCGAGAAACCTGCGATCCGCCACCTCTGCCAGCGTCCGGGCCGAAGCCCGGACGTAGGACGAGACGGAGCACGCCGCATCCAGCGGGGGGCAGCCGCGGCTCACGCGGTCCGCCTCCCCGTCCACGTCGCCACGCCGACGAATCGCACCGGGGGCATCCCGACTGGCCGGAGCAGCATGGCTAGAAGGTCATGACCTGGTAGCCGTCGAGCAGGCGCTGCTCGATCTCCTGTCCGGCCGGCACGAGCTCGGCGCCCACGTCCAGGAGCCGCTGACTGACCCCGAACTCCTCTGCCACGAAGCGGCAGGCGAGGACCGGGGCCCTGGCGCCCACCGTGCGCAGCGGCTCGACGAGGTCGGCCGGTGGGTCCGCGAGCAGCCGCTCACTGGGGCCGAAGAAGAGGACACGGACGTCCTCGAGGTTGCCGCGGTCGATCATGCGCGAGGCCATGCGGACCCCGACCGACGCCTTCACGTCGTCGGACACGACCACCACGAGGAGTTTCGATGACACGGGACGCTTCTCCCTTCAGGCTGGCGCGGCGCTCGGACTGACTGGCGCTCAGGCAGCCGCGACGGCGGCGGGCTCCTCGCGCAGGATCGCGAGCAGCTCGGTCGAGTCGATGATCAGGTGATCCTGGGAGTCGAGCCGGATCTCGGTGCCCGTGTACTTGGGGAAGAGCACGCGGTCGCCGACCGCGACCTTGATGGTCTCGGTGTCGTCACCGATGGCGACGACCTCGCCGCGCTGCGGCTTCTCCTTGGCGGTGTCCGGGAGCAGGATGCCGGACTTCGTGACGCTCTCCTCGGGAAGGACGCGGACGAGGACGCGGCTGCCGAGCGGCTGGACCTGGGTGGACATGGCAAGACCTCCGTTGACGGTGGATACAACTCGGTTCGACGCCTCGCCCTGCGCGTGCGGCGAACCAGACGACGTGCGGCGGCCGTCCGCCGCGCGGTGGCCTAGTGGACGGGAGCTCCGGCGCGGAGCCCGAGCATGCCGTCGATGCGGGCCTGGTCGAACCCGACGATGGGCCGGCCGTCGATCTCGATCACCGGGACCCCCATCTGGCCCGTCCGCCGCACGAGGTCGCGCGCGGCAGAGGCGTCGCGGCTGACGTCGATCTCGCGGAACGGCACGCCGCGCTGGCGCAGGTAGGCCTTGGCGCGGTTGCACCACGGGCAGGTGGGCGTGGTGAAGACGAGAACGCGGTGGGGTCGTGGGGTCGAACCGGTCATGCTTGCTTCTCCAATGTCGCGATGACACGCTGCAGGCGCTCGCGGGCCTCCGTGGCGACGCCGTGCACCGCCGGATTGTCGACGATGCCGAGGGCCGCCGCAGGGTCCATGGCCTCGACCACCGTCATGCCATCCTCTTCGCGGAGCACCACGTTGCACGGCAGCAGCGCGCCGATCGATGGGTCGGCGGTCAGCGCACGATGCGCCAGCGGCGGGTTGCAGGCGCCGAGGATCACGTACGGCGCGCCTTCGACACCCAGCCTGGCGCGCAGGGTCGCTGCGACGTCGATCTCCGTCAGCACGCCGAACCCCTCGGCCTTGAGGGCCGCCTCGACGCGGGGACGCGCGTCCGAGATGGGCACCGCGAGGCGGGTGCCGAACGTGTACGGGGTACCGATGGTCATGCGTGTCAACTCCGTTGGGTGATCGCTGCCCCGGCCGCCTGCAGTGACCCGGCCGTGGTGCCTGCGACGATGGGAAGGCGGGCCTGGCGAGTTGCCGGCCGCTGGCGAGCCACCAGCCGGTCGATGATCCGGCAGGCTTCGACGATGTCGGGCTGGCTGAGGCGGTACACGATGGTGGTCCCCTCGCGGCGGGTCTCCACGAGGCCCGCGTGCCGCATGACGCCAAGGTGCTGGCTCGCGTTGGCGAGCGTGATGCCCAGCGCAGCCGCCAGCTCCCCCACCGAGCGCTCGCCGTCCGCGAGCGCATCGATGAGCATGAGCCGCTTGGGGTCCGTGAGGACCTTGCAGACCTCGGCGTGGAGCCGGTAGTGCTCGGCGTCGAGCTGGTTCATCGACCTCGCTTCCATCGTCAGCCGGACCGCTGTTCCGCCCGTTCCGCGGGCGGCGCGAGCGCCATCGTACTGGATGTTGCGTGATTGCGCAAGTAGATGAAGAGCGGGCGCCATGGGCGGGCGGCCTTGCATGCCGGCCCAACGCGCCGCGTGGCGCGCTGCATGCCGGAGCAGCGCGCCGCGTGGCGCGCTGCACCCCGGCGCGGCACGTCCCGTGCCAAGCGCTCCATGCCGGCGCAGCGCGGCGCGCCAAGCGCCCGTGGCGCTGCTTCGCCACGTTTCAGGACATCTTCAGCGGGAACGGCGCACCGTGTCGTCACCGTCGAGGGCCCGCGTGCGCAGGAACGCGGGCCCTCGACGCATCGTCGAGGGCCCGCCGCGCCAGCAGGGGCCGGGCGGGGACCCCGCGCCGGTTCGGCAGGGCACTTCCGGTGGCCCCGCGGCGGTACCAGTGGGGGGATGGACGGCGGCCTGGCGGCACGGAGACTGCAGTTCATACCCGGAGGGAGCGATGCAGATCCGATTCGCGGGCTATGCGGTGGATTGCCGGATCTCGGCCACGCTGGAGCTGACGATGCAGCGCCTGACCGACGCGCTCAACGCCGAGGACACGATCGTGCTGCAGGACGCGGTGATCGAGAACCTGGACGACGGCCGCCGCGTCGCAATGGCGCGCGTCGAGCTCGAGCGGGCCGCGCTGTACGCGGTGGAAGCCACCGGACCCGCCGGCAACCGACGCCTGCGGGTCCGCACGGTCCGGCACCGGATCAACGTCCAGCTGGGTCCCTACGGGGTGCTGGGTGAGCTGCACACCGGGCCGGACACGGAACCGCTTCGCAGCCTCCTCGGGCGCGGCCCGCTCGTGCCGCTCACCAACGCCACGATCGCCTATGTCAGCGGTGGCCAGCTGGCGATGCACGACGCCGGCACGCTGCTGGTGAACAGCGCGCTGGCGGACTGGGTGATGGCGCCGGAGCACGCGGCACGCTTCTTCGCCGGCGTCCCGACCATCCCCTCCCCGGCGTAGCGAGGGATCCTCGGTCCCTCAGCCGGTGGCGAGATCCGCGGCCACCGCTCCCGAGAACCGCCGCTCCAGCTCGGCCAGCAGCTCGCCGTCGTAGGCCACGCGCAGGCGCAGCTCCATGGGCTGCGTCCGGCCGTCCCCCAGCGGCACGTCCAGCACCACCGGCGTGGACCCGGGTCGCGCCCGGAGGATCTCCCGGACCGCCGCAAACGCCTCCACCAGGGCCTCGCCGGTGAGCCCGCCGAAGCGCACGTGCAGTGCCCCGCCTGCGGGCGCCTCGAGCGCCCTGGTCGGCGCGGTGGCCTGCCGCTCGACGGCGCGCTCGATCTCGTCCGGGAACGGCGGCTCGTCGTCCTCGGAGGTGGCCGGCGCCCCGGCACCGGCGGCCGTCAGGGCAATCGAGGGCGCCCCGGCACCGGCGGCCGCCAAGCCGGTCGGGGGCGCCCCGATGGCCATCGAGCCGGTGGACATCGAGCCGGTGGGCATCAAGCCGGTGCGCGGCGCGCCGACGGGCGTTGGGCCAGCAGGCACCGCGATCTGCCGCTCGCCCAGGATCCCGCCACCGCGGAGCGGGGAGACGTGCGGGATCGTGCGGATCACCGTGGCCACCTTCCCGTTCCCGTTCGCCCCGTGCGGGCCGCTGGCCAGCGGCCCACGAGCAGCGGGCCCCTCGAAGCGCCCATCACGGTTGCCCGGTCCAGGTCCACCGCCGGGCCGCGGCATCGTCGCCACCGGCGGCCCGAACCCGGGGGCACGAGCGGCCTCCGAGGCACCCCACCCTGCCGTGCCGCGCGCGCCGGCCTCGCGGCCGCCCCGTCGTCCCCGCTCCAGGGCCTGGACCTGCCGCCCGAAGTCCTCCTCCCCGAGGGCGGTGACGTCCTCCCACGTCCAGACCGCGTCGGCCAGGATCACCGCCCCGTCACCCTTGTGGTCCACGCGCCCGGCCACCAGCAGGATCGCGTCGGCCTGCCAGGTGGACGCGGTGGCCTCGAAGGTGCGGGGAAACACGATCACCTCGACCGTGCCCTGCAGGTCCTCCAGGGTGGCGACACCCATGGTCGCCTTCGACTTTGTGACGACCCGTCGCATGCCGGTGACCACACCGCCCACCACCACGCGCTGCTGGTCCAGCTCCTCGCCCAGGTCGCCGCTGTAGGCCGTGACGTAGCGATCCATCTGCTGGGCCAGTGCCCCCAGCGGGTGGTCGGAGAGATACAGGCCGATCAGCTCCTTCTCCCAGCGCAGTCGTTCCCGGGCCGGCGCTTCGGTTGCCGCGGGCAGCGCCCTGTCGAGCACCTCCGGCTCGGCCACGTCGCCGAAGAGCGCCGTCTGTCCGCTGGAGCGGTCGCGCTGCTCGGACTGCGCGGCGGCCATCGCGTCGTCGAGCGCCAGCAGCAGCTGCGCCGGGTGCCCGAAGCGGCCGAGCGCGCCGACCTTGATCAGCGACTCGAGGACGCGCTTGTTGACGAGCCGGAGGTCGACGCGGCGGCACAGGTCGGCCAGCGACCGGAAGTCGCCGTCCGCCTCGCGCGCCACGATGATCGACTCGATCGCGCCCTGCCCGACGTTCTTGACCGCCAGGAGCCCGAACCGGATCGCGCCGTCCTCCACCGTGAAGTCCAGGTGGCTCCGGTGGACGTCGGGGGGACGCACCTCGATCCCCAGGCGGCGGCACTCGGCCACGGCGGCGGCCACCTTGTCCGTGTTGTCACGGAACGCGGTGAGGACGCTGGCCATGTACTCGACCGTGTAGTTCGCCTTGAGGTACGCCGTCTGGTACGCGACCAGGCCGTACGTGGTGGCGTGGGCCTTGTTGAACCCGTACCGGGCGAACGGCTGGAACGCCGCGAAGACGGCCTCGATGACGTCCGGCCTGACCCCCCGCTCCGCGGCCTGCGGCACGAACTTGGCCATCATCTGCTGCAGGACGTCGTGCTTCTTCTTGCGGAT
>JAKAHX010000018.1:0-7387 GCA_021814735.1 Chloroflexota bacterium
CCGCACAAGTGCAGCGGCCGGGCGAACGTCAGCGGGTCATCCGTGCTCGTCCAGGCGCACCGCCTCACCCGACGCGATGGAACGGTACGCTGCATCGACGATCTCGACCGCGCGGAGCCCGTCGAGGCCGGTCACCGCGGGTTGCCGGTGATCACGTACGACGGCGACGAACTCCTCGAGCATCCCCAGGTCAGCATCGGGGCCCCAGGCGCGCCACGAGATCCCGGCGTCGCGCGTGCCGTAGACCGCGAGGCGCTGGCGGAACGCATCGACCCGGAAGGCTCCGCCGGACCCGACAGCGTTGATCGAAAGGCCACCCCAGGCCGGATAGGAGCGCGGCTTGCTCCAGCTGCAGTCGATGGTCGCGAGCACGTCGTTCGCGAACCGCAGCGAAACCAGGCCGCCCGTCTCGACACCTGCGAATTGTTCCTGCAGGATCCGGTTCGCGACCGCGTATACCTCAATCACCTCGGAGTCGAGGATCCAGCGATAGAGGTCCGCGAGGTGTACGACGTGGTCGGTCACCGCTCCACCGCCGGAAAGCGCTGGGTCCACGAACCAAGGCGCGTGGATATCCGGCATCGTCCCGGTGTTCGCGCCCTCGAGAAAGACTGGGATGCCGAGTGCTCCGGATCGTACGGTGGCTTCCAGTGCCCGCACGGCAGGGCTCCACCGCATGGGGAACGCTGTCATCAGACGCACGCCAGCTCGCTCGCAGGCCTCCACGATGGCGAACGCATCCTCCACCGTTGTCGCCAGTGGCTTCTCGCAGAGGACCTGTACGCCTGCCTCCGCCGCGAGTTCCGCCAGTTGGCGGTGGCGCGTATTGGCCGACGCGATCACGACGCCGTCGACGCGCTCCAACAGTTCTTCGACGTCGTCGAACGCCCGGGTCCCCACTGGCTCGGCGGCGGCGGCGGCGCGCCTCCGGTCGTGATCCCACACTCCGACCATGCGCACATCGGTCATCTTTGCAAGGAGTGCGATGTAGGTCGGGGCGTGTACGTGCTCTGCCGACAGGATCCCGATGCGCACCGGCGCCCGATCATTCCGGTCGCTGGTCATCACGCTTCCTCCCGCGGGAGTCGCACCACGCGCCCAGTCCGTGCCGACTCGTCCGCCGCCAGAGCGAGCCGCAGGGCCTCGACACCATCGATCGCACTCACGCGGGGTTCGATGCCGTCGCGGATGGCCCTGGCGAACTCGGCAAGCTCGAGCCGGAATGGGTCTCCAGCCAGGCCTGTGTCGGCCATCGCGGTGACCGCACCAGCGGCGGAAGCCTCGAGCAGTGACGGCGCCACCGGGCTGGTCAGGTCGGAATCGTGTTCGATCAGGCCGTGCGAGCCGGCGATCTCGAAGGCGGTCCGGAACGTGGGCGGGGCATAACCCCAGGACGCGGACACGTGGCTGATGGCACCAGACCGGTGTGTGAGGAGGGCCACGGCATGGTCGACGCCGACCTCCGGCCGGACGACACCAGCCGAGCGGCAGTGCACCGCCACAACGTCTCCGGCGATCCACCGCGCGAAGTCGAGGTCATGGATCATCAGGTCGAGGACAATGCCTCCCGACCGTGCGTGATCGAAGAACCAGTGTCCGGCAGGTTGCCGCGGCCGGAAGCTCGCCCGGGTGAGCCGGAGGACGGCCGGTTCCCCGATCGCGCCATCCAGCACGGCTTTCCGAGCCGCTACGTACTCGGGGAAGAAACGCACCACGTGGGCCGCAAAGAGCCGCACGCCGTGCCGGCGTGCTGCGGCCACCATGGCTTCTGCGTCAGCAAGAGTCCGTGCGATCGGCTTCTCGCAGATGACATGGCGGCCCGCCCCGGCCGCAGCGATCGCAACAGCGGCGTGTAGGTGGGTCGGCGTGCACACGTCGACGACGGTCGTCCGATCGACAAGTTCGTCCAGCGACGCCGCCACGGATGCGCCGTGACGCTCGGCGAGCGCGATTGCCCGCGCGCGGTCCACGTCGTGGACCGTCACCCGGGCGCCCTCCGCCATCCACGCGGCGACGTGCGTCTCCCCGATGAAGCCGGCTCCGACGACGCCGACCCGCATGGGCTGTCGCAGGACGTCGGGCGCCGGGCCAGGGCCGCTCACGAGGCCGTACCCTGACGGTTCGCTGGTACTTTCCGCAGGTCGCGCACACCGGTTAGCGTCACCATCTGGTGATGCGAATAGGCGGGCGCCTCCTGGCGGGTCAGCTGGCCCAGGACGTCGATGGGGAGCTCGTTCAGGATTGCGTGGTTCGAATTGAAAAGCATGTGCTCATCCACGTCGAGGCCGAACGCCGACCCCTCCTTCACGGCGTAGTAAAGGTTGCGGGGACGCACGGAGTCGCCCGCGTTGATGACCGGGATCCCGGCCGCCCGGAGCGCGTCGAACAGCTCGAGCACTGGCCGCGTGTGGCACGAGACGACGTCGTCCACCTGGAGCGTGGTCCGGTTGAAATCGTGGTCCTCGATCACGACCTCACCCTCACGGACCTCGCGCACCGTCGCGCTGGTGATGACCGTGACCGGATACTTGTACGGCCGCGAGTTGAGGACCTCCGCGTCAGTCTGGGCGAAGCGCTTGCGTTCCACGTACATGTGGATGACCTCGCACTCCGCCGCGAACTCGCGGTTTTCCGTCACGATGGTGACCTGCTTCCCGATACTCCCCAGGAAGGACGCCAAGTCGGTCGCGGCATAGTGGTCACCCCACAGGAGGACACGCGTGCCCAACTTGTGGAGCGTCCTGGCTCCAGGATGGCAATCGCACGCGATCTTCGGGCAGGCCATCGCCTCTTCGAAAGGCACGACGCGGTCGCGTTCTCCGAGCACGTCCGGCACGTAGGAGACCGCGCCGGTGGCGTTGAGGACGACGTCGAACTCGCGCAGTTCGTCCACCGTGGGGGCGTGATCCAGGCGGATCTTGACCTGCAGGTCGAGCAGCTGGTTCCGGATCCAGTCCAGGTACCAGCGCATCTTCTCCTTGCCGGGCACCATGCAACAGTAGAGGAGGGCGCCGCCCAGCTCCCGGGTCTTCTCAAAGAGCGTGACGTCGTGCCCCCGCTCGGTCGCAATGCGCGCCGCCTCCATCCCAGCGGGTCCGCCGCCGACGACCGCGACGCGGACGGGCTTCGACGTCCGCTTCATCTGTGCGTAGGCCGGGTTGCCACACGCGGCATTGATGGAGCACTGGATCTCGTGCTTGGCCATCAGCGACTCCTGCCAGCACCCGCCCAGGCAGGAGATACACTTGCGGATCGACTTGACGCGCCCCAGCTGTGCCTTCACCGGCCAGTAGGGATCCGCGAGCAACTGTCGGGACAGCCCAACGAGATCCGTCTTGCCCTCGGCGAGGATCTGCTCGCAGTACTCGGGATCCCGAAGTGAGTGGCTGGTGATGACCGGGATGCGGACCACCGCCTTGACCGCCTCCGCCGCGTACGTCGCCCAGCCCTGCGGATACTGCATCGGATCGAAGCCGGCGCCCGCGCTCTCCTGGATTCCCTGGCTAATGTCCACGGCAGCGCATCCCGCCCGCTCGAGCATTCGCGCGATCTCGACCCCCTCATCGAGTGTTCGGCCGCCAGGCACGAATTCCTCGAAGGAGTACCTCACGAGGACCGGGAATGCCCGGCCGCACTTCTTGTGGATCTGGTCCACGATGGCCAGGGTGAAGCGCATCCGGTTTTCGAGTGTGCCGCCAAAGCGGTCGGTGCGCCGGTTGAGTACCGGGCTCATGAACTCCGAGAGGAGGTATCCATGGGCGGCATGCAACTCGACCGCATCGAACCCGGCTTGCTTGACGCGCCACGCCGCCTCGGAGAACAGATCGACCAGCTCCAGGATTTCGGGGATTGACGCCTCCCGGATCTCCTTGCCCTTCTCCTCTGCGTTCTCGTAGACGATCTCATGCCCCGCCGACCACGGGATCTTGATCACGCGGTCGTTCGCGCCGAGGGTGTTGTAGCGCGGGATGGCGCACTGGCGGCCGGGGTGCTGGAGCTGGACCGCACACTTCGATCCGTACCGGTGCATGCTCTCGGCGAGCCGTGCCAGGCCCGGGATGTAGTTGTCACCATCGGCGACCAGGCAGGTCACGGTGGGGCGTCCCGTCTTCATATCCGGCGTGGTCGCGCCCACGATGATGAACCCCGCGCCGCCACGGGCGATGTCCGCGTGGTGGTGGATGTCCCGTTCGCTGACCTCGCCGTCCGCATGCGACGAGCTGATATCAGTTGGAACATGGACCACGCGGTTGGGGAGCACTAGGTTCCCGAGCTGGATCGGACTGAACAGATGCGGAAACGACGACATGAAGCTCCTCCCGTCCCTGCCGGCTCCACCACGTGTCGTGCGCGGGCGCCGGTCGATGCGCCTGCGTTCCGGTCCTCCAGTCTCGATGCAGGCTCCTGCGTCGGCAATGTCACTACCGGCCGAGATACTGTCAGGAGCGGCTGGCGATCCCGTCCCGGAACGTGCACCCACGTCCGGGTGGTGCTCGGAGCGACGTCTCCCTGCCATTCGGCCCACCGTCGCTCTGGGCCATTCGGCCCTCCTGCCCGCCGCCCCATCTGCCGGATCATCCCCGTTACGCCTCGGGGGCCCACGGGAGGTGGCCCGCGAGGGGGCAGGACGGAGGTCCCGTGTGACGGTCTTCTTCTGGAAGCACGACCTCGACCCGACGTTCCCGCTTTCCGTGCTGGACTACGAGACGGCGGATACCGAGGAGCGGCTGCACTGGCATGACTACCTCGAGATCGCGGTCTGTCTGGAAGGCCGTGGTCGCTTCCTCTTTGGGCGCCGAAGCTACCCCGCGGAACCCGGGGACATCTTCCTCGTCGATAACGCGGAGCCCCACGTGGGCGTCGCCGACAGACCGGGACGTCTCCGCCTCCTGCTCACCCTGTTCCGGCCCGAGCTCATCGCGGCCCCGGGATGCCGGACATTCGATACCGACTACCTGGCACCGTTCTGGTGCGGGGGCCGCCCGTTCGCCAACCGGCTGCCCGCCGCCGAGGCCGCGGCATCGGAGTTGCGGCCGATCCTGCTTGAGCTGAAGACCGTCTGGGATCGGGACGAGTCCAGGGACCGGCACCTGCTGGACGCGAACCTGCGACGAGCCCTGGCCATTCTGGTGCGTCACTCGAGGGCCGCCGAGGTCGATAACGACGACACGTCGCTGGAGAACGTGCGGCACGAGCAGGTGCTCCCCGTCCTCAGCTACGTAGACGAGCACTTCCGGGAGAGCCTGACGCTGGAGCAGGTGTCGGAGCACGTCCACGTGAGCCCGTCGCGCGTGAGGCACCTGTTCAAGGACGTGACCAGCGTCGGGTTCAAGGAGTACGTCACGAATCTGCGGTTGTCCGAGGCGAAGCGTCTCCTCCTGACCAGCAACTCGAGCGTGCGGGAGGTCGCGTACACAGTCGGCTACACGAACCTGCACCAGTTCTACAAGGTCTTCCAGCGATACGCGTCCATGTCGCCGGCCGACTACCGCCGGTACTACACGCGCCCGGGCGAGACGGACGTGCGGTTGCGGCAGGCGACCGGGCTGCGAGCGGAACGACAGGCACAAGCTGCCTGCTGACCCTCGGCACGGCCGGTACGGCGCGGATGCCCGCGGCATCGGCATCCGGCGCGGGCATCACGATCGGCCGGACAGGAACCTCCGGGAGGGCCGCTCCCGCGGGTGTGATCTCAGGCGGGCGTCTCCGCGCGCTCGCCGATCAGGATGTGCCGGACCTCGTCCTGGCAGTCGGTGCGGCTGAGGGCCACCAGCTTGTCGCCCGGCTGGATCGCGGTGTCGGGCCGCACTGTCTGCACCACGTCGCCACGGATGATCACGAAGAGGATGCAGCCCTCCGGGAGGACCAGGTCCCGCGCGGTCCGGCCGGCGGCCGGCGAGTCCGCCTCGATCTGCGCCTCCACCAGTTCCATGTCGCCCGTGGAGAGTTGCGCGAGGTGGAGCAGGTCGTGCACCGGGATGTCCTGCTCGATGGCGCCCAGCGCCATGCGCGTCGGGTTGATCACCTCGTCCACGCCGAGCCGGCGAAACAGCTCCTCGTTCTTGTTGCTGTTCACGCGGGCGATCGTGCGCGGCACGTCGAAGTGATGCTTGGCCATCTGGCAGACGACCAGGTTGTCCTCGTCGTCGCCGGTGACCGCCGCCACGATCGACGCCCGGTTGGCGCCTGCCGCCGCCAGGTGCTTTCCCTCGCACCCGTCGCGGTTCAGCACCACGCTGCCGATCTCGTCGGCGATCTGCGCAGCCCGCCGCGGGTCCTTCTCGAGCAGCACGACCTCGTGCCCCGATGTGAGGAGCTCGCGGGTCAGGTAGTAGCCCACCTTCCCGCCCCCCACGACGATGATGAACATCAGCGCGCCTCCACCGCGTGGGAAGGTGTCTCCCCCGCCAGGTTCCCGGCTCTCGGGTCGCCCGGGAGGCCGACGTACCGAGCCAGGGCGTCGACCAGCATGTCGGTCCGGCAGATGACCGCGAGGCCCATGGCCCGGTAGGCCGCGGCCCGCACCGGGTCGTTGATCTTGGCGACGACGTGCGGCACGTGCAGTGCGTCCCGCGCGAGCTGGGCGGCCAGCGCGTTCCGGTTGTCACCCTCCGTCAGGGCGAAGAAGTAGTCGGCGGTCTCCGCCCCCAGCCGGCGCAGCACGTCCTGGTCCGTCCCGTCGCCGCGGATGGCCTGCCCGGGGAAGTCCGAGGTGAGCCGGTTGAACGCCTGTGTCGAGATGTCGATGATGGTGACCTCGTGCCCGGAGCGGGACAGGATGTCGGCCAGTCCGGCGCCGACGCGTCCGCACCCCACGATGATCGTGCGCACCCTCACTCCTTCACCGCCGGGCGGCTGCCCGACGGTCCGTGCTGGTCCCCTGTTCTGCCGGGATGGCGCTGCGCACCACCAGGACCGTCATCGGGGCGTTCTCGAGGACGTAGGGCACCACGTGGCCCATGGCAAAGTCCCCGCCGAACTTGGTGCGGTAGGGGAGCCCCACCACCACCACGTCGGCGTTGATCGCGACCGCCTCGTCGACGATGGCGGCGCCCACGTCGCGCGCCTGGAGCAGCGTGGTCTTGAGCTCGACGCCGTAGCGCTCGGCCTGGGCCTCGGCGCGATCCAGCACCTCGGAGGCGCGCTGCTGGCTCCCCGGCACCACCTCGGCCAGGTCGTGCGTCCAGTCGACCTCGATGACGTGGACGGCCGTGAGTTCCGTCTTGGCCTGTTTCGCCATCCGCGCCGCGGATCCCACGACCAGCGGATCCGTCGGCCCCCCGTTGAGTCCGAGCACCGCGCGCGCGAACTGGCCCGGGCCGCTGCTGTCTCCCATCGGCGCACAGGGTAGCACCCGTGCGGGGTCGGGCGAGGGGCCCAGTGATCG
>JAKAHX010000018.1:7487-12978 GCA_021814735.1 Chloroflexota bacterium
CCAGCGGATCCGTCGGCCCCCCGTTGAGTCCGAGCACCGCGCGCGCGAACTGGCCCGGGCCGCTGCTGTCTCCCATCGGCGCACAGGGTAGCACCCGTGCGGGGTCGGGCGAGGGGCCCAGTGATCGGACCCGGCGAACGGCTCAGTGATCCTTCCGATACGGCACCAGGGCGACCACGGTGTTGGGGCGTCCGATCAGCGCCCGCCGCAGCCGTTCGGCGGTGCGGTTGTGCAGCAGCCGCTCCCACCATTGGCTCACCACGTACTCGGGCACCACGACGATGGTGACGCTCTCGGGGTCGCGTTCCATCACGTCCAGGTACGTCACGAGCGGGCGGATCAACTGCCGGTACGGCGATTCCACGATCACCAGCGGGACCCCGGGAAGCTGGCGCTCGAACCGCGCCCGCAGGCGTTCGCCGGCCTCGACGTCGTCCGTCACGTAGATGGCCCGGACGTCGTTCGACAGGGTGCGTCCGAAGGCGATCGCCTGGACCACGGCGCGGGTGAGCCCCGGCACGGGCACGACCACCTTCTGCCGACGATGCGGCTGGCCGAAGACGAGGTCCTCCCGCACCCGGAGCTCCCGCTCCTCGCGGGCGTATTCCCGGTGGACCAGCAGCATCAGCGTCACCAGGATGGGGATCAGCAGCACGACCATCCAGGCCCCGGCGGCGAACTTCACGCTCGCGACGACCACCGCGACGATCCCGGTCAGTAGCATGCCGAAGGCGTTGATGGCCAGCCGGGAGTGCCAGCCGCGCCCATGCTCCGTGAACCAGTGCCTGACCATGCCCGCCTGGGAGATCGTGAAGCTCACGAAGACCCCCACCGAGTAGAGGGGGATGAGGGCCGTCGTGTCCGCGCCAAAGGCGACCAGCAGCAGGGCGGCGACCGTGGCGAGGGCGAAGATCCCCGTGGAGAACGCGAGCCGGTCGCCCCGGAAGGCGAAGGCCCGCGGGAAGTACCCGTCCTGCGCGAGGATCGCGGCCAGTCGGGGGAAGGCGTTGAAACTCGTGTTGGAGGCGAGGAACAGGATGAGGGCGGCCGACGCCTGGAACACGTAGAACATCGGGCCGGCGCCCACTGCCGCCCTGGCCACCTGCGCGGGGACGGATTCCTGCGACCCGGGCAGGACTCCGTAGGCCACTGCCACCGCCGTCACGCCGACGAAGATCACGGCCAGCAGCGTCGCCATGGCGACGAGGGTGCGGGCCGCGTTCTGCGGTTCTGGCGGCTTGAAGGAGGGGACCCCGTTGGCAATGGCCTCGGTGCCGGTCAGCGCCACCGAACCGCCCGCGAAGGCACGCAGCACGAGCAGCACGGTCAGCGCCTCGAAGCCGCCGGGCGGCTGGTGGGCCAGGACCGCGCTGGCCTGATATCCGGTCGCGGCCGGGTCGTGGAGCACCAGCGCCTTGAGGAGACCGGCTCCGATCACGAAGAGCGCGGATCCGACATAGATGTAGGTGGGCAGCGCGAAGATGCTGCCCGACTCCCGCACGCCGCGCATGTTGCCGAGCAGGATCACCGTGATCGCCACGACGCACGCCTCGACGCGCACCGGATACACCGCCGGAAAGGCGGAGTAGATCTGCTCCACCGCCGACGAGGTGGAGACCGCCACCGTCATCACGTAGTCGATGAGCAGGGCGGCGGCCGCGATCAGCGCAAAGATCTTGGGGAGATTGGCGCTGCCCACGGCGTAGGCGCCTCCACCCGAGGGATACGCGTACCCGATCTGGCGATAGCTGATGGCGACGATCGCGAGCAGCGCCGCGATCGCGATGGCGATCGGGAGCGTCAGCCACAGGGCGGCGACCCCGGCCAGGACGAGGATGTTGAGGATCTCCTCGGACGCGTATGCGCTCGAGGAGATGGCGTCCGAGCTGAGGATGGCCAGGGCCTTCTTCTTGGAGAGCCGCTCCTCGGTTTCCTGCTCGGTCGCCAGCGGCGCGCCGACCAGGGCCCGTCGCACTCGGGCCAGCGCCCGGCCGAGTTCCGTGGAGGGGGCGGCCGCCTTGGGCTTCGCGCGCACGATCCCCGGTCCGGCGTACCGGAAGTACTCCGCCTGCGGGCGCGCGATCCGGACACGCTGATCCCCCAGCTTCCGGCCGCGCAACGGCCCGGATACCGTGCGGGTGCCCGGCCCCCCGGTCTCACCCGGAACCACGGCGCCGCCGGGGCCCGTGCCCGTGCCAGGCGGGCCTCCTCCTCCCCGCCTCCCTTCGTCCAGCGTCGTCCTCCTCAGAGCCCCAGGTCCAGTCGGTCCACGAGCCGTCGCGGCAGACCCGCGCGGCGCATGGCCTCCTGTGTCGCGGCGATCGGGTAGGGCACACGCCGCCAGGTGATGGTGCCGGCGGAGGTGTCGAGCAGCGCCCCGGACGCGCGGGGATCACCGTCGCGTGGCTGCCCCGCGCCCCCGGGGTTCAGGATGAGGCGCCGCTGGTCGAGCGCGAGCACGGTCCCGTCCTCCGGGAGGATCGTCTCCACCCGGTCCTCCAGTGCCCGGAAGGCGAGCGGCACGTGCGTGTGGCCTACCAGGCAGTAGGGCGTCTCGAACGCGTCGAAGTTGGCGCGGGCCACGGACGTCGAGTACAGGTACTCCCAAAGCGGATCGCGCGGCGAACCATGGACGATGGTGAACTCGCCCTCCACGCGTGAGCTGGGGAGGTTCCCCAGCCAGCGGCTTGCGCCGTCCGTGAGCTGGCGCGCCGACCACTCGACCGCGATCCGCGCCGCGTCGTTGAACCACTCGGTGCCGATCGCGCCAACGGCGGCTGCGTCGTGGTTGCCGCGCACGCCCAGCGCCTCCAGGCCCTGCAGGCGCTGGATGACTTCCACGGGGTGCGGCCCGTAGCCCACCACGTCGCCCATCTGCCAGACGGCATCGAACGGCGCCAGGGCCTCGAGAACGGCGTCCAGGGCGGGCAGGTTCCCGTGGACGTCGGAGATCAGCGCGATGCGCATCGACTCAGGGTAGCAGGGCCCGGCGATGGCTCGTGGCGCGCGGCCACCGACCGGGTGTCGCGCGGCGCTTGGTGACGGCCACCAGGCGATGATCCCGCAGGCCGTCCACCTCCACCGTCGCGATGTGTGGCTCCGGATCTGCGCCCAGGGCCTCCAGGAGCGGCAGCGCGGCCTCCAGCTCGGCCTGGAGTGCGCCGTCGCCGGCATCCCGCTTCCAGGCCAGCAGCAGGCCGCCCGGCCTCACGAGTGGGAGCGCCAGCTCGACGAGTCGGGACATCGGCGCCACGGCACGCGCGGTGACGATCGTCCATTGGTCGCGGTGCTGTGGGTCGCGGCCGAGGACTTCGGCCCTGGCCTGGAGCACGCGGATCGGGACGGGTTCCTCCCCGTGCAGCTCGAAGGCGCGGGCGGCCGCCCGCGCGGCCACCTCCAGGAAGGCCGCGCGGCGCCCGATGGAGTCCACCAGCGCCGCGTGGCCCGCGGGGATCGCCAGCGCGACGGGGAGCCCCGGGTACCCGGCACCGCTGCCCAGGTCCAGGAGCCCGGGCGGGCGACGGTTCCGGTGTGTCGTGGCAAGGTGATCCAGCAGGAGGGGCACGGCGGCCAGGCTGTCGGCGACGTGCTCGAGGGCAATCCCGGCAGGCTCGCGGATCGCGGTCAGGTTCACAAAGGCGTTCCAGGCGAGCAGGAGCCGGGCGTGTGCGTCGATCGCGCCACGCATCCCCGGGGTGAGGTCCAGGTCGAGTTCACCCAGGGCGCGTTCGATCACCGCCTCGAACTCCGGTCCTGGAGCAGGGAGCGCGTCCGCGTCACGCGGCAGCGGCGGCCGCTCCAGCCCCGCCTGCGGCCGGGACGAGGAGGCCGGAAGGGAGCCTCCCCGAACCGGTCCGTGCCCGAACCCGGGCTCGTTCCCGGCCCCGGCCGGCTCGACCTTCCGGCGTCGCGTGTTCGACGGCACCTCACAGCCTCTCGGTCTTCCGCCGCCCGCCTGGCGTCTCGGCCGGTCTCCCGGCCTCCGTGCGTGCGTCGTTACCCTACCCGGCCTCCGGTGCAGGGGCGAATCTCCGCTCCCCGGGCAGTCCGAATCAAGCGGCTTATCCACGAACCGCGCGACGCCGCGCAACCTGTGGACAACTCGGGCTGCCGGATGCCCGGCAGCTGCCAGGATGTGGACGAGGAAGCCTCACGCGCCTGCCGCGAGCTCCGCGTCTGCGCGGATGACCGCCTCGTCGAGCACTGCCGCAACGCTCGCCGCATCGACATCCTCGGTTGCCGGCAGGGCGACCACGAACGTCGATCCGGTGCCGGGCCTCGAGGCAAGGCCGATGTCGCCGCCCATGCGGCGCGCGAGGTCGCGCGCGATCGGCAGCCCGAGCCCGGTCCCGACGACCCGTTCCGCGCCAGCCGCCCGGTGGAACGGCTCGAAGATGACGGCGCGCTCCTCGTCCGGCACTCCGGGTCCCTGGTCGCGCACCGTGAACACCCCGACCTGCCCCTCGAACTGGAGCGAGAGGGTCACCGTGCTCGACGGTGGGGCGAACTTGATCGCGTTGCCGAGCAGGTTCACCAGCACCTGGTGCACCCGGCGCCGATCGGCATGGAGCGTCCTGAGCCGCGACCCGAGCGACGCGTGCAGGGTGATCCCTCGTTCCATGGCGAGCGGCGTGACGTCGCGCACCGCCGCCTGGGCTACCTCGCCGGCCGCGAACGGCGCGGGCGTGAGGCGGAGCTGGCCGGCGTCCAGCCGGCTCAGCTCGAGAAGATCGGCGACCAGGGTGGACATCCCGGCGACGAGGTCGCGCGCGCGGTCGAGGAACTCGCGGCGCTCTCCGTCAGGCGGCGCCACGGGTGCACCTTCGCTGGCCTGGGCCTGTCCCGCAGTCACCCCGCGGTGGTCGCCACCCGCCACCAGGTCCAGGTAGCCGCCGAGTGACGAGAGCGGCGTCCGCAGCTCGTGGGCGACCACGCTGACGAACCGGCGCTGCTCGGCGTCGGCGCGGCGCAGTTCGGCCAGTTCCCGCTCGGCCTGCAGGCTGCGGACCAGCGCAGCCACGACGGACGCGGCCGCGCGCGATCGGGCCGGAGGGAAGCGCTCCTCGAGCCGGGCCGCGGCCGCGGCCGACCGGAAGGCGAAGGCCAGGGTGGTCCGACGGTGGCCCGGGGGAACCAGGATGCGGCGCTCAGGCAGCGGTCCCTTCCCGGCACCACGCGCGCCGGGAGCAGGCGCTGCCTCCAGGTGCGTCACGGGTAGTCCGCCCCGTGTCCCGCGCCCGGAGGCGAGGCTGGCTTCCAGCCAGCCGGCCAGCGTCGAATTCCCGTGGATCGGTGCGTCGGCCCGCGAGGCGATCGTGCGCCCGTGCCGGCCTGCCGTGGCCACCGCGACGTCGCCGGCGCCCCCGGCCCCCGCGATGAAGGCCAGCAGGGCGGCCAGGCGCGCTTCCGTCGGTCGGTCGCCGGCGGCCAGCTCGACCAGTCGGGCGAAGAAGCGGACCTCGTCCGACGGGATACCGCCAACCGCAGGACC
>JAKAHX010000019.1:0-7940 GCA_021814735.1 Chloroflexota bacterium
GTCACGTACGCGCGGGCGCAGCGCAGCGGCGTGGGGTTCGGTCCGATGCCGGTCGAGGACCTCGCGTACGGGCTGGCGCTGTGCCTGGTCGCGATGGTCGCCTGGCGGCGCGGCCATGACGACGCCATGACCGGGAGCGCCGCGCGATGAGGAGCCCGCGTGCCGCTGGCGCGCATGCGAGCGGGGAGCCCGCAGCCCCCCGCACGGTGGTGTCCGCCCGTCCGGCGCCCGACCGCACGACAGTGTCTGCCTCCCGTCCGCGGCGTACCGCGCTCGTCACCCTCGTCGCCGCGAGCCGGCCCTTCTCGTGGGTCAACACGGCGCTCCCCTTCCTGGCCGGCGCGCTCCTGGTGGACCGGCATCTGACCGCGGTGGCAGTGGCGGGCACGCTGTACTTCACCCTGCCCTACAACCTGCTGCTCTACGGGGTCAACGACCTCTTCGACCACGCGTCGGACGTGCGGAACCCGCGCAAGGGGTCGCTCGAAGGGGCGCTGGTGCCGCCGTCCATGGCGCAATCGCTCTGGGCGCTCGTCGTGCTGACCAACCTGCCCCTGCTGGCGCTGCTCGTGGCGCTGGGCGGTCTGCGGGTCGCGCCGGTGCTCGCCCTGACGGTCGGCATCGCCCTCGCCTACTCGGCGCCGCCGCTCCGCACCAAGGTGCGCCCCGGGCTGGACTCCCTGACCAGCGCCCTGCACTTCGCGCTGCCCGTGGCCGTCGGGATGATCGCGGCGGGCCGTGACCCGGCCGAGCTTCCCTGGTCCGGGTTCGCCGCCTTCGTCGCCTGGGGGATCGCCTCCCACGCGCTCGGCGCCGTCCAGGACATCGCCTACGACCGCGCCGCCGGGATGGGGTCGGTCGCCACGGTCCTGGGTGCCCGCCGCACCGCGGCCATCTCGCTGGTGGGCTACCTCGCTGCCGTGGTCGTGGCCGCCTCCACGGGACCCGCGGGGGCGCTGGCGGCGCTGATCGTCCTTCCCTACGCCCTGCTGCCCCTCCCCCTCCTGGCACGCCCGGACGAGGTGCGTGCCCATCGCGCCTGGCGCTCGTTCTTGTCCCTGAACCTGCTCGCCGGGTTCCTCCTCACACAGCTCCTCTTGAGGTACTGGAACGTGACCACCTGGACGCCGTTCGACCTGCTGGCCTGGCTGGCGGCACTCGGCGCGGGCGTCGTCGCCCTCGACGTCGCGCTCAACGCCGCGCTGCTCCGCAGGCCCGCTGACCGGCACGGCCCCCTGCCCTCGCTCACCGTGGTGGTCGCCGCCCACGGCGAGGCGACCGGCCTGCGAGCGACGCTCGACGCACTGGCAGCGCAGGACTACCCGGGTCTGCAGATCGTCGTCGCGGAGGACGACGCCACCGCCGCGACCGCGAGCGTGGCTGCCTCGGTCCCGGGCCCGCACGCCGTGTTGCGGTGCCCGTCGAAGCCCGGCGGCTGGTCCGGCAGGAGCTGGGCGGCCTGGTGCGGGGCGCGCGCCGCCACCACCGAGCTCGTGCTCTTCGTGGACGCGGACACCGTCCTCGCCCCCGGTGCGGCTGCCGCGCTGGCGGGAGAGCTTGCTGCGCGGGACCTGGACCTGGTCTCCGGGGTTCCGCGCTACCGCCTCGGCGGGCACACGGCACGGGTCCTGGCACCCGGGTTCCCGATGTTCCTCTTCGGGTTCCTGCCGCTCTGGCCGGTCTCCAGGACCCTCGGTCGTCCGGCGGCCCTCGCGTTCGCCCACGGATCGCTGATGCTCGTGCGTCGCGAGGCGTACCTGGCCGTCGGGGGCCACAGCGTGAACCCGTCCAGCGAGCGCGAGGGCCCGGACCTCGCGCGTGCCGTTGCCCGTGCCGGCCGCCGGGTCGGCCTGGTGGAGGGCACGTCGCTCGGCAGCACCCACCACGAGACCGGCCCCGAGGTCGCGGAGGCATGGCGCCGCACGCTCGACGCGTCCGTGGGCCACTCACTCCCCGCTCTCCTGCTGACACTGGCCCTCGAGACCGCCGCCTGGCTGCTGCCGGTCGCCCTGCTGCCGGTGGCGGCCGCCGCGGCACTGGGCGCCGTGCGCCTCCCGGACGCCTGGCCGGGCATCCCGCCGGCCCTGGCCGCGTCGCTGCCGTTCGCGCTCCTGCTCGTCGCCCAGCTCACGCTCGTCGCCCGACGGCAGCTGCCGGCGTCGGCCATCGCCTGGAGCCCCCTGACGGCCCTCGCCACGCTGGTCCTCCAGGCACGAGGCGCGTGGTCCGACATGCCGGATCGCCCCATCACCTGGCCCGGCCGGGGCATGGCGCCCGCCGTCGCGGCCCTCGCGGCGCCGACAGCCACGGCCGTCGCGACACCCGTCGTCTCCGCCCCCTGGGACGGAAGGGAGGATACTCGATGACGCCGCTTCGCGTGGTCGTGGTCGGTGCCGGCCTGGGCGGGCTCGCGGCGGCGATCCGCCTGCAGGCCCAGGGCCACGACGTCACGGTGGTCGAACGACGTGCGCGCATCGGGGGACGCGCCTACCAGATCCAGGAAGCGGGCTACACGTTCGACACCGGCCCGTCCCTGATCACCATGCCGTTCCTGCTCGACGAGCTGTTCGAGATCGCGGGTGCCTCCCGGGCACGCGAGCTGCCCCTGCGGATGCTCGACCCGTTCTACCGGATCCACTGGCAGGACGACCCGCGCACCTTCGACTTCAGCGGCTCGCACGACCGCATGCGCGAGCAGGTCGCGCGCTTCTCGAGCCGCGACGCGGCGCACTACGACGCGTTCATCGCGGCGAGCCGCCGCATCTACGAGGAGGCGATCCTGGGCGCGGGCCGGCGGCCGTTCCTGCGCGCCGTCGACTTCGCCGGGCTGGTCCCGACGATGCTCCGCCTCGGCGCGGCGCGGTCCCTCGCGTCGTTCGTCGCGTCGCACTTCGACGAGGCGCACGTCCGCCAGGCATTCGACTTCCACTCGCTCTTCATCGGCGGCGACCCGTACCGCGTGCCCGCCGTCTACGCGGCGCTCGGCTACCTGCAGATCGCCGAGGGCGTCTGGTACGCCGACGGCGGTGTCTACAGCCTGGTGCGGGCGCTGGGGCACCTGGTGGAGCGCGGCGGAGGACGGATCCTGACCGGGGAGAGCGTGACGTCGATCGCCACGCGCGACGGGCGGGTGCGGCACGTCGGGACCGCGTCGGGGCTCTCGCTCCCGGCCGACCTGGTGGTGTCGAACGCGGACCCCCTGGTGACGCGCCGCGCGCTCCTCGCCCCGCGCGATGCACGCGAGCCGCTCCCCTGGCGCGTCCGGCGGCCGAGCCTCACCATGAGCTGCTTCCTCCTCTACCTGGGCACGACCCGCCGATACCCGCAGCTCCAGCACCACACGCTGGTGGTGGGCTCCGACTACCGCGGCTTCATTGCCGACGTCACCCGGCGCCGCCGGATCTCGCGCGACCTGTCGCTCTACATCCACGCGCCATCGCGGACCGAGCCGGGGATGGCCGCCCCGGGCGGGGAGTCGCTCTACGTCCTGTTGCCGGTCCCGAACCTGGCGTCCGGGGACGACTGGGACGTGCGCGGGCCGGAACTGCGCGACCGCGTGGTGGACTACCTCGAGCACGAGTTCGGCCTGGAGCACCTGGGCAGCTCGATCGCCGTGGAGCACGCGTTCACGCCGGCCCACTTCGCGTCCGAGCTCTGGGCAGCCGACGGCAATGCCTTCGGGGTCGAGCCGCTGCTCACGCAGTCCGCCTACTTCCGCCAGCCGAACCGGGACCGGACGGTGTCCGGCCTCTACCACGTGGGCGCGGGGACGCACCCGGGCGGCGGCATCCCCGGGGTCCTGCTGACGGCGGAGGTGACCGCGGGGGTGATCGCCAGTGACCTCCGCTCGGGTCGACTCGGGAAGGCCGCCGCGTGACCGACTACGCCACCCTCGGGCCGGGCATCGACGGGATGACGGATGCCCGCGCCCGGGACGTGATGGCCCGGGTGGCCCGGACGTTCGGCATCGCGACGCGCCTGCTGCCGGGCGACCTGCGACGCGACGTCCGACGGCTCTACCTGGTGCTCCGCACGCTCGATGATCTCGTCGACCATGCTGACCGTGACCGGGCCGGGGCCCGGGAGCGCCTGGCGCAGGTGGAGCGATGGGCACGCGGTGGCTCGGCGCACGGGCCCGAGGCCGCGATCCTGGCCGACCTGGTGCGGCGCCACCCCCGCTTCCCTCGCGACGCGGTGGTCGATCTCTGCGCGGGGCTCCGGGCCGACCTGGAGGGCCCGAGGCTGGCCACCGACGCGGAGCTCGACCACTACTGCTACTGCGTGGCCGGCACGGTCGGGCGGATGATGGCGGCCCTGCTCGGCGTGACCCCGGGGCGCGAGGCCGAGGCGGACCGGGCCGCGAGGGCGCTCGGCGCCGCGATGCAGCGCACCAACATCCTGCGCGACATCGTCGAGGATGCCGCTCGTGGGCGGGTCTACCTGCCGGCGGCCCGGCTGGCCGCCCACGGCATCGTGGCAACCCCGGAGACGCTGGCGGCGCTGTCCGGCTGGGACCCCGGGGCGCGGGCGGCACTCCTGCGCGAACAGATCGCGCTGGCCGACGCCGACTACGCCGCTGGGCTGGCCGGGGTCCGGCTGCTCCAACGCGGCCGGTGGGCGGTGACCGCGGCCGCCGTGCTGTACCGGGAGATCCTGCGCCAGATCGAGCGCGACGGGCTGGGACGGAGCGCCCGGCGGGCCGTGGTACCCCGACACCGGAAGGTGGCGCTCCTGCTCGGGCTCCCGCGCGCGCTGGCGTGATGGCGCGGGGACGGCAGCGAAGCGTCCGCCCGATCAGGACGGCCGACCCGGTGTCCTGAACAGTTCGCGCCTGGGCAGCCCTGTCTCGCCTGCCACCTGGCGCGCGGCAGCCGAGCGGGTCATCCCGGCGCGCACCAGGTCGGCGACCCGGGCGCGCGCCCCGTCGAGGGCGCTCCACGGCGTGCCGGGCACCCCGGGCGCCGCCGGAGCGAGGTGCGCGCGTTCCAACTCGGGTGGCGCGTCTCCCTCGCCGCCCTGGAGTGCACCCCCGGCGCCGGACGAGGGCCCCGCGCGGCCGGCCTCCACGGCACGGGTGCGGACCGGGCCCCTCGCGACGGGCCGCGTCTTCCCGGCCACCACCAGCGCCACCTCGCCCCGGGGCGGACGCTCCGCCACCGCCGCCCGCAGCGCCCCGAGTGACCCGCGGCGCACCTCCTCGTGGAGCTTCGTCAGCTCCCGGCAGACCGCCGCCATCCGGTCCTCGCCGCAGGCGTCGGCCAGGTCGCGCAGCGTGGCCGCCACACGCCCGGGTGCTTCGAACAGGACCGTTGCACGCTCGTCCTCGGCGATGCGGGCCAGCCGCTCCCGCCGTTCGCGCCCCGATCTCGGAAGGAACCCCTCGAACGCCCACCGCGGGGCCGGGATCCCACTCGCCACCAGGGCCGCCAGGACGGCAGACGGCCCCGGGAGCGCGACCACCGCCCCACCCGCGTCGACCCAGCGGGCCACCAGGCTGGCGCCAGGGTCGCTCACCAGCGGCGTCCCGGCGTCCGTCACCAGGGCCAGGTCGTGCCCGTCCGCCAGGTGGGCGAGCAACTCCGGCTCGCGACGTTCCGCGTTGCGGGCGTGGTAGCTGACCAGCCGGGTCCGGATGCCGTGGCGCGCCCAGAGGCGCCGGGTCATGCGGGTGTCCTCGGCCGCCACCAGGGGCACCTCGCGCAGCACCTCGACGGCCCGCAGGGTAATGTCCCCCAGGTTGCCGATCGGGGTCGCGACGACGTACAGCGTGCCGCCGCGGCCGGCAGCCGCGCGCGGCGCGTCGGCGTCATCCGGCGCCGGGGGTGTCCGTCCGGGATCGCCCACGCTGCCACCAGGGCGGCCGCTCCCCGGCGGGACCCCCTTGCCGGGCATCATGGCCCGGGCGGGCCCGGACGTCCGGGGCATCGGGGACCCACCGCGCCCGGGTGTCCGTCGGGCACCAGGTGCCGACCGGGCATCGGGGGTCTGTCGGGCGGCAGGTGCCGACCGGGCATCAGGTGCCCGGCGCGGGGCGCCGCCTCGGGTACAGGTAGTCCACTCCAGAGGTCCGCGGGCCCAGCTTGGCGATGGGCGGCACCTGGCGCTTGAACTCGGCACCCGCGACCATGCGCGCAACCCGCTCCACGAACGCCGGGTCGAACCCGCGCTCGACCAGCTCGGCGGTGGAGCGCCGCCGGTCGACCATCCAGTAGAGCAGCCGATCCAGCTCGGCGTAGCTCACGCCCACCTCGGCTTCGTCCGTCTGCCCGGGCCACAGGTCGGCCGTGGGCGGCTTGGCGATGATCCGGTCGGGCACGCCGAGCTCGACGGCCACCTGCCGCAACTGGCTCTTGTACAGGTCGCCCACCGGGTCGAACGCGCAGGCATCGTCGCCGAAGTGCGTCGTGTAGCCGATCAGCACCTCCGTCTTGTTGCCGGTGCCCACCACCAGGCCTCGCCACGCCGCCGACAGGTCGTAGAGGACCGCCATCCGCGCCCGCGCCATGAAGTTGCCACGCCGCAGGCTGGACGGCTCCGGCTCGCCGGGCGCGGAGACCGTCGCGAAGTACCCGTCCACGATCGGCGTGATGTCGACCACGCGGCTGGGGCAGCCGAGCCGCTCGACCACGGAGCGCGCGTCGTCCAGCGAGGCGGCCGAGGAGGTGCGGTACGGCATCAGGACGCACAGCAGCCGCTCGGGCCCGATGGCCTCCGCCACCAGGAACGCGACCACCGCCGAGTCGATCCCTCCCGACAGCCCGAGCACCGCCCGCTCGAACCCGGCCTGGCGCAGCTGTCCGCGCACGAAACCGACCATGATCCGCCGGGCGACCCGCGTGTCGATGGCAAGCTCGGGCGGCAGCTCGAAGAGCGCCGAGCCCTTCGGCCCCGGGCCGCTCACCGTCCTCGCCACCCGATCCCGGCCGCTGCCTCGACCGCGGCTGGTCGCCGGCCGCTCGCGTCCCGCCAGCAGTTCGCGCCTCGCCGGCAGTTCACGCCTCGATGGCCGTTCACGCCTCGCCCGCCCGCGCGCGCAGGATCCGCTCGAGTTGTCGCCGCACCATCTCGGGCCGCTCGTCGCGCAGGAGCGGGAGCGCGATCCGTTCGCGCCGGACGTCCGCCAGGTCGAGCTCGGCCAGGTAGACGCCCTCGTCGTGCAGCGGCGCCCGGAAGATGCTCTCGCCGTCCGGGCCGATGATCTCGCTGCCGCCCCAGAACGTGACCGACTCGTCGACGCCCACCCGGTTGCAGAAGATCACGTGGCTGGTGGTCAGCATCGCGTACGTGCGCATGAGCGTCCGCCAGCTGGTGGCCGTGCCCAGCCCCACCTCGTGGATGGCCGCCACGTCACGGCCCGGCGACGAGGAGACGTTCACCAGCACCTGCGCGCCATCCAGCGCCAGCATCAGCGGCACCGGGAGGTGCCAGAAGTCCTCGCAGACCGCCAGGCCCAACGGGACGCCCAGCCGGCTCGGCGCCGCGCGGAGGACCTGCCCCGCGGCAAAGAAGCGCCGCTCATCGAAGAGCCCGTAGGTCGGCAGGTAGATCTTGCGGTGGACGTGGCGGATCACGCCGTCCTCGAGCAGGGCCGCGGCGATGTACAGCCGATGGTCAGGAGCTTCCTCCACGAACGAGACGATCGCCGAGCAGCCCGCCGTCTCGGCGGCGAGGGCCGCCAGCCGCGGGTCGCCCAGGGTCATCGCGACCTCGGCACTCAGGTCCTGGAGCTGGTACCCGGTCAGTCCGAGCTCCGGGAAGACCACCAGGTCCGCCCCGTCCGCGCGCGCCCGCGCCAGCACCTCCCGGTGGGCTGCCAGGTTGTCATCGAGGCGGCCGAGGCGCGGGGCCAGCTGGGCCAGTGCGACGCGGACGTTCATCGCGGCGAGTCTAGCGGGCTCGTGCGACCGCGGCGAGCGAGCGGAGCAGGCGACCGGGCTTCG